>CAJWEI010000032.1 GCA_913031285.1 uncultured Alphaproteobacteria bacterium
TGGATTATCATGGCAAAGCGATTGTGACCGTTCCAGCTCCACGCGATCAGGTTTATTTTCGAGCCTTTCCACGCACCAAATTTGATCCCCAAATTGCGCTATTGGATGAAGTGTTAAAGTGCGGCGTAACAGTAATCGAACGCTGCAACGCACAAGGTTTGGTAGAAAATATTGCACGGCTGGCTGCAATGGCACATCCAAAGGACCAAAAGCCTGCAGCGCCCTTATACATAAAACCAGCCGTAGCCGCGCCGTCTCGCGACACTAAGCCAGAAATTCTGCTATGACACCAGACCAAATGAGAGAGTTGCATCTGACAACTAGAGATAACACGAGGGTATGGACTGCACAGGAATATTGCACTGTCATAAATGATCCCTTTGCCATACTTTTTTCTGGTGAAAAAGGCTTTGCTCTTGGCAGATTAGTGCTGGATGAAGCGGAGCTCTTGATGATAATCGTACGAAATGACCAACAATCGCGCGGTTTTGGACGTTACTACCTATATGGATTCGAGGTTGAATGCCGCAAACGTGGAGCCAAAACCTGTTTTCTAGAAGTAGCCGCAAACAACAATGCTGCTAAATCATTATATAATTCATCAGGCTACAAACAGACTGGGATTCGCAAATTGTATTATCATTTAGATAATAATCAGCGTTTAGATGCCCTTATTTTGAAAAAAGTCCTATTTTAGGTTTTTGTCCACCACTATTTGTAGTCCTTTTAGACAAAAACTGGTTGACCCTTGCAGTTACATTTGGCCTTAATGTCGGATAGTTTTGATTATTCAAACCATTAGGTCACAAATGATCAAGATACCAACCACTACTGGGAGAATTCCATGAGTTTAATGCATAAGTTTTTAGGCGCAGCAACGGCAGTTAGCCTTTCAGCTGTTACAGCAATTGCTGAGCCTGCCTTGATATTTGATCTGGGCGGTAAGTTTGATAAATCTTTCAACGAATCTGCTTTTAACGGCGCAACCCGCTGGGCAACAGAGAATAATAGCAGTTTTAAAGAAATAGAGCTCCAGTCTGATGCACAACGCGAACAGGCTCTGCGCCGCTTTGCAGAATCAGGCGCTAACCCCATCGTTATGGCGGGCTTTATGTTTGCAACAGCCCTAGGTGAAGTTGCCAAAGATTATCCTGATACAAAATTTGCGATAATTGATATGGTTGTCGATGCCCCAAATGTACGCTCTGTTGTCTTCAACGAGCATGAAGGTTCATACCTTGTGGGAATGTTGGCCGCACAAGCTTCAAAAACAGGTACTGTTGGGTTTATCGGTGGCATGGATATTCCATTGATCCGTAAATTCGCATGTGGCTATGTCCAAGGCGTGAAGTCAGTTAACCCTGACGCAGTCGTAGTGCAGAACATGACTGGAACTACACCGGCAGCATGGAATGACCCCGTGAAAGGCTCTGAGCTTACCAAAGCGCAAATCGCTCAAGGTGCAGATGTTATCTATGCCGCAGCTGGCGGTACTGGCGTTGGTGTACTACAAACAGCCGCAGACGAAGACATCTTGTCGATCGGTGTCGACAGCAACCAGAACTACCTTCATTCTGGCAAAGTGCTGACATCTATGCTAAAGCGCGTTGATAACGCTGTTTACGATGCTATGACACAGGGCGCAGACCTAGAAACAGGCTTCAACATCATGGGCATTTCAAACGGTGGTGTTGGGTACGCATTAGACGAGCACAATGCATCCTTGATTACAACAGATATGCAAGCATCGGTTGACGCCGCTTCTGGCCAAATTGCCAGCGGTGCGCTTGCAGTACACGACTACATGTCAGACAATTCGTGCCCTGTTGAATAAAATATATGACTATTAACGACAAAAAGGGGCGACACGAAACTGTCGTCCCAGCCATTGAGCTTGTGAATATTTCTAAAGCCTTTGGGGCAGTCCAAGCCAATAAAGATATATCAATTCGTGTTATGCCCGGAACGATTCACGGCATCATTGGTGAAAATGGCGCTGGTAAATCAACTTTGATGTCAATCCTTTATGGATATTACAAAGCCGACAAAGGCGAGATTTTTATCAAGGGCAGCCAAACATCCATTCCCGATAGTCAAGCCGCTATTTCAGCAGGCATCGGCATGGTGTTTCAACATTTTAAGCTTGTACAGAATTTTACCGTCCTTGAGAATATAATCCTAGGGGTGGAAGACGGTGCAATGCTGCGCCCTTCTCTAGCAAAAGCGCGCAAAAGCCTTACAGAGCTGGCGAAAGAATATGAACTTAACGTTGATCCAGATGCAAATATTGAAGACCTTTCGGTTGGTCACCAGCAGCGTGTTGAAATCCTCAAAGCGCTCTACCGCCAGGCCAATATTCTGATTTTAGACGAGCCCACTGGTGTCTTGACCCCAGCTGAAGCGAACCAGCTTTTTCGAATTCTTCATCGCTTGCGCGACGAAGGTAAAACAATTTTACTAATTACGCATAAACTACGTGAAATAATGAACATAACTGAGACTGTCTCAGTTATGAGACGTGGAGAGATAGTTGCAACTGTCCCCACGTCCCAAACCAGCCCTGAAGCACTCGCCGAACTGATGGTCGGCCGTAAAGTCCTACTTCGAGTTGATAAGAAGCCTGCCAAACCAGGCGCCAAAATTCTTGACGTAAAAAACTTAAGGGTTGTGGATGAAGTTGGAATTGAGCGTCTAAAAGGTGTAGACTTCCACGTGCGTTCTGGAGAGGTCCTGGGCATTGCTGGTGTTGCTGGCAATGGGCAATCCGAACTTCTTGCAGTTTTAGGCGGATATCAAAAAGCTACTGGAACAGTCAAAATAAACGAAAAACCTATTGAAGTCGGAAGCGCATCTCAAGGCCAGAGCCGCCGCGCCAACGGATTATCGCATGTGCCAGAGGACCGTCAACAAGAAGGCCTAATTATGGAGTTTACTGCTTGGGAAAACTCAGTCTTTGGATATCATCATGACGCGGGTATCCAAAACGGCATTTTTATGAACAATGCAGCAATTCGCAATGAAGCGCAGGCAAAGATAGAACGTTTTGACATAAGGCCGCCAGATCCTCGTCTCAAAGCGCGGAATTTCAGCGGTGGCAACCAACAAAAAATTGTCCTCGCTCGCGAGATTGAGCGCGATCCAGAGATTCTATTGGTTGGGCAACCGACACGAGGAGTGGATATTGGCGCAATCGAATTTATCCATCGACAAATCATGACGCTTAGAGATAAAGGCAAAGCCGTCCTATTAGTTTCAGTGGAGCTTGATGAAGTTTTGTCCTTATCTGATAGAATTGCAGTTATGTTTGATGGCAATATTATGGGCGAACGACTAGCAAGTGAAACCGATGAAAAAGAACTTGGCCTTTTGATGGCCGGTGTGAAGACGGGAACGAACTGATGCAGAAAATTCCCCAATGGGCAGATGTTGTTTTGGTTCCGCTTATTTCCTTGTTATTAGCCGCCATAATCTCTGCATTGGTGATCATTGCAATTGGACAAGATCCTATAGAAGCGGTGAAATTAATGGTTATTGGAGCATTGGGCTCAACCTATGGCTGGGGATATACGCTTTATTATGCGACAAATTTTATCTTTACCGGGCTTGCTGTGTCAGTAGCTTTCCATGCCAAACTATTCAATATCGGAGGTGAGGGTCAGGCCATGATTGGTGGTTTAGGCGTCGCGATTGCCGCTCTCTATATTCCCTGGCCACACTGGAGCATTGCATTGTTAGGATGTACGTGTTCAGCCGCAATTTTTGGAGCACTGTGGGGATATCTACCCGCTATTTTACAGGCCAAACGCGGAAGCCATATCGTAATTACGACTATCATGTTCAATTTCATCGCGGCAGGATTATTAAATTATGTTCTAGTTAATGTCATGCGTCCACCTGCATCTATGGATCCGGCGACGGCATCCTTTCCACCCGCAACACACCTACCAACCCTGCATGATCTTTTAATGCCACTAGGCATTAATTTCTCGCGGACAACACCTGCCAACATCACTTTTCTCATTGCTTTTCTGGCTGCTGTATTTGTTTGGCTCTTAATCTGGAAGACAAGGCTTGGATATTCAATCCGCTCGTTTGGACAATCTGGATCAGCAGCAAAATATGCTGGTATAAATCCTGTCAAAATCACCGTGATCACGATGCTGATTTCTGGCGGTCTGGCAGGTATGATGTCAATTAATACAACAATGGGTGAGGCCGAAAGATTAATCCTGAATGCGCCAGAGGGTGCTGGATTTATTGGTATTGCCGTTGCTCTGATGGGACGAAGCCATCCACTTGGAGTAGTTTTAGCATCATTGCTGTTTGGGTTTCTTTATCAAGGAGGTGCGGAGCTCGCGATGTGGATGGCTATACCACGTGAACTTATTGTGGTTATTCAAGCGCTGGTAATACTATTCACTGGCGCTCTCGATAATATGGTGCGACTCCCAATAAACGCCCTTTTAACAATAATACAGAAATCAGGAGATGCAAAGTAATGGATATCCTGAATGATCTTATAACAGTATTGAATTCCACTCTTCGCCTTTCAACACCTTTACTCTTGGCCTGCCTTGCTGGACTATTTTCAGAAAGAGCCGGTATCTTCGATATTGGCCTTGAAGGCAAAATGTTATGCGCCGCTTTCTTTTCCGGCGCAGTTGCTGCCATAACTGGCTCAGTATGGATCGGATTGGCCGCTGGGATTGCATCATCACTTGCACTCTCAGCGTTGCATGGCATTGCCTCTATTACATTCCGAGGTAACCAGTTGATTTCCGGCGTTGCGATCAATTTTTTCGCCGCTGGGATGACAGTGCTTGTTGCGCAAAGCTGGTTTAAACAAGGCGGGCGCACCCCATCGCTCACGGGCAATGGCCGCTTCAACGCCGTTGAATTGCCATTGGCGGAAAGTCTAAAAGATATACCATTTCTTGGGCATATTTATAACGGCCTCATTTCAGGGCATACTATCCTCGTCTACATTGCACTTTTGGTAGTCCCAGTCACATGGTGGATATTATATCGAACACGTTTTGGCCTAAGGCTGCGCGCCGTAGGAGAAGCCCCTGAGGCTGTAGATACCGCTGGCATATCGGTTATCCATTTACGTTTTGCAGCCGTAGGGATCTGTGGCGTCTTATGCGGTATAGCAGGCGCTTACCTCGCAACAGGTTTACAGGCTGGCTTTGTAAAAGATATGACGGCGGGACGTGGATATATCGCGCTAGCGGCACTTATATTTGCAAAATGGCGACCGTGGTATGCATTGATGTCGTGTTTGCTCTTTGGTTTCCTACAGGCAATCGCACTCCGACCTGACCTGATCGAGGCATACCTGTCATTTAAAGTACAAGTCCAGCTTTTGGATGTACTCCCTTATATTTTGACAGTGATCATCCTCGCAGGATTCGTTGGTAAAGCCACACCGCCAAGAGCCGGCGGCGAGCCCTACGTGAAAGAGCAGTAATAACATACAATTAATTGCAATGGTTGATCAAGAAGCACACATGTGATCTTGCATTTCTAGCACTCGCTAGTTTAGGACGAACCATGCAAATATATCTGCCAATTGCCGAAGTATCGGTCAACGCCTTCCTCCTTTTGGGCTTAGGTGGACTTGTGGGTATTTTATCTGGAATGTTTGGAGTTGGCGGTGGATTTTTGATGACGCCGCTGCTTTTTTTCATTGGCATTCCACCAGCAGTTGCCGTTGCCACCGAGGCTAATCAAATTGTAGCATCCTCTTTTTCTGGTGCGTTGGCCCATTTCAAACGACGAACGGTCGACTTTAAAATGGGTCTTGTGCTCATGTTGGGCGGACTGCTAGGCGCTGCACTTGGTGTTTTGTTATTCAATTACCTAAAAAGTCTTGGCCAGGTCGACCTTTTAGTGCGGCTTTGCTATGTAGTGTTTCTAGGAATTATCGGTGGTTTGATGTTCATCGAGAGCCTAAATGCAATATTGAAATCAAGGAATCCTGGTGGTGTAAAAAAAAGGCGTGAACGCAACTTGGTTCACAGCCTACCATTTAAAGTTCGGTTTCGCACATCTGGCCTTTATATCTCCGCTATCCCCCCTTTCGTAGTTGGAGTTTTTGTAGGTATCCTATCTGCAATTATGGGGGTCGGCGGTGGCTTTATTATGGTGCCAGCGATGATCTATATCATTGGCATGCCCACAAAAGTAGTAGTAGGAACCTCTCTGTTCCAAATTATATTTGTTACTGCCTTTACGACAATACTGCATGCAACAACAAACTACACAGTCGATATGGTTCTTGCAGTTTTGCTCTTGGTAGGTGGCGTTATTGGAGCGCAAGTCGGAACCCAGCTTGGAACACGCCTAAAAGCTGAGCAGCTCAGAATTTTATTGGCCTTTATGGTTTTAACCGTATGCGGAAAACTAGCCCTCGACCTACTCTTACAACCGGCAGAACTGTATTCACTTAGCGTGGCGCAGGGGCCTTGATGACACGCTTTCTATTCGCCCTTTTTATGTTCTCCGGTGTGATGCTTGCTCAAGCAGAAGAAATTGTATTGGGAATGAGCCAGAATGAGGTGGCTATTACAGCAACTTTTGACGGGTCTAATATACTTGTCTTTGGCGCAATCAAAAGGGACAGTCCAATTCCCAAAGTCCCACTGCATGTGATCGTTTCAATTACTGGCCCGTCCAAGCCCGTAGTCGTGCGCCGTAAAGCACAACAGTTTGGAATTTGGCTGAATAAAGATATGGTTGAAGTGGATGCTGCTCCAAGTTTTTATGCCATTGCGACTACAGGATCATTTTTTAGAGAAGTACTGAGTGAAACAGAAGATTTGCAACATAATGTGTCTATAAATCGAGCTATCAGTTTAGCTGGAGCTCCTAAGAATACGCCTAATGCGCAGAACTTTACCGACGCTCTTATTCGCATTCGGCGCGAACAAGGCCTTTACCAATCGCTAGAGGGTACCGTTGCCCTTGACCAACAAACACTGTTTCGCACCACGATCAAAATGCCCGCTAGTCTAACAGAGGGTGAGTATAAAACACGGATTTTTTTAACGCGTGAGGGTAGGGTATTAAATAAGTTTGAGACTAGTATCGACGTTCGCAAAGTCGGGCTTGAACGATTTTTGTTTAAGTTGTCACGTGATAGTCCGCTCACTTATGGATTACTGTCCATCGCGATTGCAATTATGGCCGGATGGTTAGCATCTGCATTTTTCCAAGTGATTAGAAGCAGGTAACCCAATTATCTTGGGGCCATGCGAATGGCACCATCCAGCCGGATTGTTTCCCCATTAAGCATCTCATTTTGGACGATATGACAGGCGAGTTTGGCGTATTCATCTGGCGCCCCTAACCGTGACGGAAACGGTACCTGCTCGCCTAGTGACATCTGGACATCTAGGGGCAATCCTTCCAATAAAGGCGTGAGGAATAGTCCGGGGGCAATTGTGCAAACTCTTATACCGCTAGCGGATAAATCGCGCGCCATAGGAAGGGTCATCCCGACAATTCCACCTTTTGACGCAGCGTAAGCAACTTGGCCAATTTGACCTTCATAAGCGGCTACGGAGGCCGTGTTAATTATTACCCCACGCTCTCCATCTTCGGTGATTGGGCCCCCACGAAGCATTGCTGCAGCACACTGAGAGGCACAGTAAAAAGAGCCAACCAAATTCACACCTATCACTTTTGAAAACATATCTGGATCATGAGGTTCACCGCGCGAAATTGTCTTTGAAGCTGGCCCAATTCCGGCACAGTTGACTAAAATATGCACACCAGAATGCCTACCCTCAACAGCCTTGACCGCATCGGCAACCTGATTGACCTTGGATATATCAACAGGTTTGAACTCTGCTCCAATGTCAGCCGCCTTTTGTTCTCCAAGATTTTGATTCATATCAAAAATGGTAACTTTTGCTCCGTACCCGGCTAAAGCTGTTGCTGTTGCGGCACCTAGACCAGAAGCCCCACCAGTTACGATAGCAACTGTTTTTTCTGTAATCTGCATCTTTGCCTCCAATTTGCGTATCTTGAACTCCACCAGAATTCCAAGGTCAATAAAAAATTGCAGATGACCTAACGTCGCAAGAGATGCTTGATTTTTCATCATAATCTAGGGCACTGTCCAACAGCTAAATGTAATTTACGGAAAACTCATGAGTAGACCCTCACCTTCGAAAAAAAATAAATATATCGCATTCTACCAACTTCCGACACGCTGGATGGATAATGACCAATACGGCCATATGAATAATGTAATCCACTATTCATTAATCGATACAGTAGTGACCAATTGGCAGCTTGAACAGGATCTCTTTGATACAAGCGCGGCTAATATCCGTTTCCTTGTGGTCGAAAGCGGCTGTCGATATCATGCTGAAGCTGGATACCCTGATCTCATCAATGCAGGTCTTCGGGTTGGCCATATAGGAAACTCATCATGGTCATACGAAGTGGGGCTATTTCGCAATAAAGAGCCGTTGGCCTTTGCGGAAGGTTTTTTTTCCCAAGTCCAAGTAGACGCCAAATCCGGTAAACCCACAGAGCTTTCAGATCAATTTAAAAAACGGCTTGATCAACTCGTACTATCCTCAGATTGAGCTATACCCCATCGTTCTTGAAAAGAAAAACGTAAGTTAAAAAGAGTTTGCAACAAATATTGCAAACTCCATTCCCGCTAGTGTGAAGTTCTAATTCGACCTGCTTGCTCTTTCAAGTTCCCGAAGATTGTGTAGTCATACGCGCTCGATTTAATGATTGCAGTCCCACATGAATAAATACTGGCGATATCCTCCAGTTTCAGGTTCCCAAGTTAAAACCGATAATCAAAAAGTAGATTATTTGAGGTATTAATATTTAGTCTATGAAAAAGGAGAACATTTAGCCACACTTTGAATGGCCGCATGATCCACACGTCATACACCCTTCGACCATACGCACATCATATTGGTTACAACTTGGGCACGCGTTTAAGTCACTAAGACCAACCACCTGCGCTTTTGGATCTTCTTTTAACCCAAGACCTTCACCAGCCAAGAAACCAATAGCAATTAAATGCTTTTCAATGACACCGCCTATCGCCGCAAGGATTGATGGTATATATTTGCCATTAACCCAAGCTCCACCACGTGGATCAAAAACCGCCTTAAGCTCTTCCACCACAAACGACACATCGCCACCCCGGCGAAACACCGCCGAGATCATACGAGTAAGAGCGACTGTCCAAGCAAAATGCTCCATATTCTTTGAATTCACAAAGACTTCAAAAGGACGTCGATGACCGTTTAAAAGTACATCGTTCACCGTTAGGTAAATAGCGTGCTCACTATCTGGCCATTTAAGTTTATAGGTCCGCCCATCTAACGATTGCGGACGATCCAATGGCTTGGACATATAGATAACATCCGCCCCAATATCCACTTCAGGGGTAGCCTCGCTTGTTTCAGAGACACTCAAAACTGAACCCGTAACTGCATTAGGGCGATAGGTCGTGCAGCCTTTGCATCCTGTTTCAAAAGCTTCAAGGTAGACATTTTTGAACTCATCAAAATCAATATCTTCCGGACAATTAATCGTTTTCGAGATTGAACTATCGATCCATTTTTGCGCTGCAGCCTGCATTTTTACATGATCGATTGGAGCAAGTGTTTGGGCATTCACAAAATACTCTGGCAACTCTTTCTCGCCAAACTTATCCTGCCACAGTTGAACTGCGTAATCGATCACTTCTTCTTTCGTGCGTGAGCCATCTTTTTGCAGAACCTTTCGAGTATACGAATACGCGAAAACTGGTTCGATCCCAGAACTAACATTCCCAGCATAAAGGCTTATTGTTCCAGTTGGTGCTATGGATGTCAAAAGTGCGTTTCGAATACCATTTTTTGCAATTTTTTGGCGCACATCTGTATCCATTTTCATCATTGCGCCAGACTCAAGAAATGGATCAGCATCAAAGAGCGGGAATGCCCCTTTTTCTTTTGCAAGGTCTACGGAGGCCAGATAGGCAGCCCGTGCAAGAGCATGCAGCCATTTTTCAGTCAGCTTGACTGCTTTAGGCGATCCATATTTTGTCCCCACCATAAGCAATGCGTCAGCAAGTCCGGTAACGCCAAGACCAATACGCCGTTTATTACGAGCTTCTTGTTCCTGAGAAGCTAACGGAAAATTAGAAGCATCAATTGTATTATCCATCATCCGCACAGCTGTGCCCACCAGATCTCTGAGCAAATTCTCATCCAACTGTGCGTTATCTTCAAAAGGATTTTTCACCAATCGCGCAAGGTTGATGGACCCAAGCAAACATGCGCCATAAGGTGGTAATGGCTGTTCTCCACAAGGGTTCGTTGCAGCTATTGTCTCACAGTAATTTAAATTATTGGCTTGATTGATGCGGTCTATAAAAATCACACCTGGTTCTGCAAAATCATAGGTCGACTTCATAATTCGATCCCAAAGTTCGCGCGCCGATACTGTCTTGTAGACAACTCCCTCAAACGTCAAATCCCAATCCATATCAACTTTGACGGCGGCCATAAAGGCGTCAGTGATAAGAACAGACACATTAAACATTCTAAGACGCGCTGCATCCAATTTTGCCTCAATGAAATCTCCAATATCAGGATGATCGCAGCGTAAAGTTGCCATCATTGCTCCACGGCGCGAACCAGCACTCATGATTGTGCGACACATAGAATCCCACACATCCATAAAAGACAGAGGTCCAGAGGCATCTGCAGCAACACCGTGCACAAGTGCACCCTTGGGACGAATTGTGCTAAAATCATAACCGATTCCACCACCTTGCTGCATCGTCAGAGCAGCTTCTTTTAGCATTTCAAAAATACCACCCATATCATCCGGGATTGTGCCCATGACAAAACAGTTAAAAAGCGTCACTTTACGCTTAGCGCCAGCGCCTGCTGTGATCCGACCCGCAGGAAGAAATTTAAAACCCTCAAGCGCATCATAAAACTTCTGCTCCCATTTGGCAGGCACTTTTTCAACACTAGCAAGGTCTTTAGCGATGCGGCGCCACGTGTGTTCCACCGTTTGATCAATAACTGTGCCATCCGCCTCTTTAAGACGATATTTCATATCCCATATCTGTTGTGCTATTGGTGCTGAGAAATGATTCATGGCATATAATCCTACCCAAAGTTCTGATTAAACGGAGGATAATATATTAATACTAAGAAGGGTTCAGGTCAACTTGTCATATGAAAAACTAAGGCTAGTGACGCCCCAATTAGAGGAACATCAATGGCAAAACTCATGCATCTTGTAAAGTTAAGTGTTGGGACAGAAACAGTTGAAGACTTACTCGCGTGGCAATCAAGCCCGCGCGCACAAGGGAGTGATGGATATCCACGCCATGTCACCCGAATGTGGCCAAAGCGCGAAGAGGCTTTGCTAAAGGGTGGCTCAATTTATTGGGTGGTAAAGGGTTTTCTACAGTGCAGGCAGGAGATACTTAGGCTTGACGAAGTGATCGGAGAAGACGGCATTCGCCGCTGTGCCATTGTTCTTAACCCAAGGGTCATTCGTACGACGACAGCAAAAAAACGACCGTTTCAAGGATGGCGTTATCTGGAGCCCGATCATGCACCACGGGATTTGCCCAGCCAACAAACGGAAGAAGATCCGCTGCCTGCGGAATTGGCTGGGGCGCTTGCCGATATTGGCGTTATCTAGAGCCCAACACTTTGTATAAAATGGGCAAGCACTTTGGCTCGTTCTTGGTCAAGATTGTACTTCTTTGCACGAAACAACGTTGCCTGAGACTCCAACACCAAGCCATCCTGTAAGATCTTGAGATGATTTGCTTTCAAAGTCTGACCGCTTGAGGTGATATCTGCAATTGCCTCTGCCGTCTGGTTCTTAACGGTCCCCTCTGTCGCCCCCTGGCTATCAACAATCTGATAGTCAGCAACGCCCTCTTGTTTGAGAAATTCGCGCACTAGCCGGTGATATTTGGTTGCAATGCGCAACCTAAACCCATGAATTTTTCGAAACGACGCTGCAACCTCATCAAAATCATCAAGCGTTTCAACATCAACCCAACAAGTAGGCACAGCAATAATCAGGTTTGCATATCCAAAATCCATTTCGGCGATAGGATCTACAATCGTTTGCCAATTCACCAGTTTTTCTCTAATCAGATCGGTGCCTGTCACACCAAGCTGTATGCGTCCAGCTGCCAGCTCGCGAGGAATTTCCCCCGCTGACAAAAGTACTAATTGAACCCCATTGCCGTCTTTGATCTCCACAGAATACTCCCGCTCAGTTCCAGACCGTGACAAGTTTACACCTCGGCTTCGAAACCAATCCAACGTCTTTTCCATCAAGCGACCTTTAGAGGGAATGCCTAATTTAACGGACATGCCTGCCCTCGCGCCTTGACCAAAAGATCTGGCCGTACAACTCCGCCAACAGCGGGAAGAAGGCTGCCATTGCCCAAGCGACATGTTAACGCGTCATAGCGCCCCCCGGTGGCAATCAATGAAAGATCTTTGTCCGAGTCGTCATAAAAGCCAAAAACAAATCCATCGTAATATTCCATCGAAGTTCGGCCATAACTTGCTTCAAACATCAACGCGCTGGTATTAATGCTGCGCTTCTCGATTTCTTCTAAACGCTTTTCTAGTCTGACAATTGCCACTGAAATACCTGGAAGATCAACGGCAAAATCCCGTAATCGTGTCAGAGTATTTGGATATGTTTCGTTAAGCTGTGTTATGCCCGTAAGTAAATCTAGCTCTGTCTTAGAAATAGGCGCAACTTGACAATCGCGACGAAGACGCGTGATGCGGTCTTCGATCTCTACCGTACTGCGCAGACCAATATTATGTTTAGAATGCGCCAATGGGTTTTTGATGCTCAATAACTGGCGCCGACTTTCAGGATCGGGAGAAATTCCTGCATAGCGCTCAAGCAAGAACATAAAACGCTGAGGCCTCCATATATGGCGCAGTAAAGCGGCTTTGCGCTCACCTGTGGTTCTAAGCCCACCAACGGCGGCCATCAAAACACTAATATCACCAGTCTGGACCCGTAAAGGCAAGCCGTCTAAGGCTTGCCACATAGCGCAAAAAACATCTGCGTCTGCCTGAGCTGGATCCCGTGCGCCAAAAATCTCATAGCCGACTTGGATATACTCGTTAGCCCGATCAATATCAGTTTCTTGCTTGCGAAAGACTTTGCCAGCGTAAGTATAGCTTGCCGCTATCGCGCCTGCCTGCATATGATTTTGTACAACTGGCACAGTGTAGTCAGGCCGCAGCATTAGGTCACCCCGAAGAGGATCAGAGGTCAAATAAGCCCGGGCCCTGATATCCTCGCCATAAAGGTCTAGCAAAAGATCTGCTGGTTGCAAAAGGTTGGGCTCAACGCTTAAAGCTCCAAGCGATTGGAAAAATTCATGCAAGCGCTCGGTTTCAGTAAATATAAGGTCAGTTTGCGCCATCAGTCCTGTCTCTTCAGGATCGCACTTACAGATTTGACCAAATCAGAACGTGCAGATTCTGACTGAGCAGGGTTTTCCTTCCATTCTTCAAGCGTTGCATTTAAGGCAATCTGACTGCCCAAGATAAGATCTTTGATCTGAACCAAACCATTTTGCTTTTCTGTATCACCTTCAATAACAGCAACGGGCGCATTGCGCTTGTCCGCGTACTTAAGCTGATTACCAAAATTTTTCGGATTTCCAAGATAGACTTCTGCACGAATACCTGCTTGTCGTAATTCACTTACCATTGCTTGATAGTCAGCCATTCGGTTACGATCCATCACAGTGACAACAACAGGGCCGGTTTTTTTGGAAGTAATTCGACCCTTTTCGCGCTGAGCCGCCAAGAGCCGATCCACGCCAATAGAAATGCCAGTTGCAGGCACTTCTTGACCTGTAAAGCGTTTGACAAGATCATCATAGCGCCCGCCTCCAGCAACTGACCCAAACTGACGTTGTCGGCCTTTTTCATCAAGGATTTCAAAGGTTAGTTCAGCTTCAAAGACGGGACCAGTGTAATAACCTAAACCTCGCACAACCGAAGGGTCTACATCAATTTGATCAGGCCCATACCCGCCTGCGATGAGTAATTCTGCAATGATCTCAAGCTCATCAACACCCTTCGCACCTGTCTCAGAATAGCGAACAGCCTCTCTAAGATTGAAGATCGTTTTAGAAGTATCTTCGCCTTTTGAGGTTAAAAACGCCAGAACAGGTTCTGCCTGATCCTCACTTAATCCAACGCCATCAATATAAGCACCCGATGCGTCAAGACGGCCTTTCCCCAAAAGTTCTCTCACACCGGACACGCCGACTTTATCGCATTTATCGATTGTTCGGAGAACAGCATCACGCTGTTTCTGATGCATCAGCCCCATCGTTTCAAGGATGCCATTGAGCACCTTACGGTGATTAACCCGCACCACATAATCACCCCGTGGAATACCAACCTGCTCCAGCACGTCAGCAAGCATCATGCAAATCTCTGCATCTGCCGCCACATTTGCTGCTCCAACGGTATCCGCATCACATTGGTAAAATTGACGATACCGACCAGGACCAGGCTTTTCGTTACGCCAGACAGGCCCCATTGAAAATCGCCTGTAAGGTGTCGGTAAGTCATTGCGGTACTGAGCGTAAACCCGCGCCAAAGGTGCAGTTAAATCATAACGCAAAGCAAGCCAGTCGCTGTCTTCTTCCTGCCAGGCAAAAACACCCTCATTGGGTCGGTCAACATCTGGAAGAAACTTGCCCAAAGCCTCAATTGTTTCAACGGCGCTACTTTCAAGCGCATCAAAACCATAGTGATGATAGACCGACACAATCGTCTCAAGCATTGCGTTGCGCTCTGCGACTTCTACCCCAAAATAGTCGCGGAATCCTTTTGGGGTCTGCGCCTTTGGACGAGGTGTCTTTTTCTCTTTGACCATTGGTTTTTCCTGCCGCTACTCTCACTTATGCGTTTATCCCACGCGCAAAAAATGAGCAAGCATCGGACGGGCATCTCAATCAATTCTTGATTGTTAGCGCATTCCATCTAGGTGAAAGCGAATGAAACAAATTTTAATAATTGGAAACACCGGCGGTATTGGCAAAGCTTTAGAAACAGCTTTCAAGGATCGAGGTGATGATGTGACAGGCATATCACGAAGCAAAGACGGCTTTGATATAACAGATGAAGCATCTGTCGAGCGAGGATTAAAGCCTCTAGAAGGTAATTTTGATATTGTGTTTGTCGCCACAGGTGCCCTCACAACGCCAGACACTCGCCCAGAAAAATCGCTGTCACAGCTATCCCTTAAAGCAATGAGCCAGCAATTTCTGCTCAATGCCGCAGGACCAGCAATAGTTTTAAAGTATAGTAAAACCCTCCTACGAAAAGACGCACCTAGCATATTCGCAGCACTCTCCGCGCGTGTTGGATCCATTGGGGATAATCGACTAGGCGGATGGTATTCCTACCGCGCGGCGAAAGCTGCGCTCAATCAGTTGATCCATTCTGCATCAATTGAGTTGAAACGAACACATCCGCAGTCTATTTGCGTCGCCTTGCATCCGGGAACTGTGAAAACAGATTTAACCGACAAATATGTCTCAAGCCACCCTGCCGTAACACCGGATCAAGCTGCAATCCACCTTTTGTCAGTTTTGGGACAGCTTACCTGTGAACAATCTGGTCTGTTCTTTGATTGGGCAGGCAAGCAAGTAGAGTGGTGAACATTAATTAAGTTCGGCTTACAAAGTCGCCCAGTTTACAGTAATCAGACTATCTCAGGCTTAGCAAAGGCATAAAGCTTGGTCTTTCTAGATCTTTGATAAAAATATAAATTTAGCGCCTTCAAATATCTAGCGTATTTTCTTTTTCCCAAGAAGTCAGATGTGACATGTAAGAATCCCACTCTTTGTGCTTAAGCTTTAAGAAGGCCGCCGAGAATTCTTCACCCATCGCAGCTTTCAGGCCCTTATCACGGTCATAAATGCGCAGCGCATCCAACATATTCAAAGGCAATTTTGGCGCACCACTTACTTTATGGCCCTCAGCATACATGTCGATGTCATAACGTTTGCCCGGGTCGGCGTCCGTGCGAATACCATCAAGGCCTGCTGCGATGATCACTGCCTGCAACAGATAGGGGTTTGCTGCACCATCGGGTAAGCGCAATTCAAATCGACCCGGACCGGGTACGCGAACCATATGGGTTCTGTTATTGCCTGTCCAAGTTATAGTGTTCGGCGCCCAAGTGGCACCGGACATTGTGCGCGGAGCATTGATACGTTTGTAGCTGTTCACCGTCGGGTTTGTGATTGCGGCAAGGGCGCTGGCATGTTTCATGATCCCTCCAAGAAAGGTACGGCCCTGTTCAGACAGTCCAAGCTCACCTGTCTGACCTTCACCTTTTTCAGTGGCAAAGATATTCGTTTTAGCCTTATCACCAGGGGCGTCCCAGACCGAAATATGAGCATGACAACCGTTTCCTGTCAGCCCTGCTATGGGCTTAGGCATAAATGTTGCCCGAAACCCATGCTTTTCAGCCACTGATTTGGTCATGAACTTAAAGAATGAATGTTTGTCTGCCGTCTTTAAGGCATCGTCAAATTCCCAGTTCATTTCAAATTGGCCGTTGGCATCTTCATGATCATTTTGATAAGGTCCCCACCCAAGATCAAGCATATAGTCACAGATTTCACGAACAACATCATAGCGGCGCATGACAGCCTGTTGATCGTAACAAGGCTTTTCAGCCGTATCAAATTCATCACTCAGAGCAGTTCCATCTGCAGTAAGAAGAAAATATTCCGCCTCAATTCCCGTTTTGACATAAAGACCTTCGCTCACGGCCTCATCGATGAGACGACGGAGAACATTGCGCGGTGCCTGTGCGACGTCATTTCCTTCCATGACAGGGTTCGCCGCCACCCAAGCAACTTCGGGTTTCCATGGTAATTGAATAACAGACAACGGATCAGGAACGGCCAACATATCAGGATGCGCTGGCGTCATATCCAGCCAAGTTGCAAAACCGGCAAAACCTGCACCATCTTTCTGCATATCTGCAATCGCTTGCGCAGGAACAAGTTTCGCCCTCTGCCCTCCAAAAAGGTCAGTAAAAGAGATCATGAAATATTTTACGCCATTTTCCGCAGCAAAAGCGGCCAAATCTTTAGTCATTAAATTCTATCTCCCTTTTTTTTCAGACACATCCAAAACGGACAGCCTATTCTTTATACCTCAATACCCAGTCCCAGGTTTTCCAGGATACCATTCTGTGCCAGCGAGCGGAACCTGCGCCATAGCAGCAGCCTCGACGGTTAATGCGCATAAATCTTCCGGCTCCAAATTGCAAAGATCATTATGCCCGCAAGCACGCGCAATAGTCTGAGCTTCTAATGTCATTACTTTTAAATAGTTACGCAGACGACGCGCCGCGTCAATCGGGTCAAGCCGTGCAGCAAGCTCAGGATCCTGCGTGGTAATTCCAGCCGGATCAAGCCCTTCATGCCAATCGTCATAAGCGCCAGCTGTCGAACCAAGATTTTGATACTCGGCCTCCCACTTGGGATCATTATCTCCAAGTGCAATAAGCGCAGCCGTTCCAATCGCAACGGCGTCTGCCCCAAGAGCCATCGCCTTGGCTACATCCGCCCCATTTCGAACACCACCAGAGACAATGAGCTGAACCTCGCGGTGGACTCCAAGATCCTGAAGGGCACCTACGGCGGGACGTATCGCTGCCAAAGTTGGAATTCCTACATGTTCAATGAAAACGTCCTGCGTTGCGGCTGTCCCACCTTGCATACCATCCAGAACCACAACATCAGCCCCCGCTTTTACCGCAAGTGCAGTGTCAAAATACGGTCGCGTTCCACTAATTTTGACGTAAATGGGAACTTCCCAGTTTGTAATTTCACGCAATTCCAAAAGCTTGATCTCAAGGTCATCAGGTCCAGTCCAATCGGGATGACGGCAGGCAGACCGCTGATCTATACCTTTTGGCAAAGTGCGCATATGAGCGACGCGGTCAGAAATCTTTTGCCCTAAAAGCATGCCCCCGCCACCGGGCTTGGCCCCCTGACCCACCACAACTTCTATGGCGTCTGCTTTTCGTAAATCATTTGGGTTCATCCCGTACCGCGATGGCAGATACTGATAGACAAGTTTTGTTGAATGGTCGCGCTCTTCCGGCGTCATACCGCCATCCCCAGTCGTCGTGGATGTCCCAGCAGAACTTGCACCACGACCCAGCGCTTCTTTTGCCTGACCAGACAGCGCCCCAAAGCTCATGCCTGCAATCGTGATTGGAATATCAAGCTTAATCGGATTCTTAGCAAAGCGTGTTCCAAGTGTAACACTCGTATTGCAGCGCTCTCGATAGCCTTCAAGCGGATATCGCGATACCGATGCACCCAAAAACAGCAGGTCATCAAAATGCGGAACGCGTCGCTTCGCGCCACCGCCTCGGATATCGTAAATGCCTGTTGCAGCAGCACGGCGAATTTCTGCATTCACCTCCTTCGTAAAAGTGGCTGATTGGATTGGGACCGTACGTGGTATTTTGCTATCCATTAAGATTTTTCCATCTTTAATAAATCGTATTGCTATCTACATCGAAGTTATAAAGCTGCCGCGCAGAGCCGTAGCGTTTAAAGTCTTCTGGCTTGGCGTCACTTTCGGCACGCGCAAGAAGGTCTTGGAGCAGCGCAATATGCTCTTGGCGCATCTCTTTTTCGATACAATCCGTCCCAAGGCTTTTCACAGATCCCCGCACAAATAACCACGCCTCATAAAGAGAATCTCCAAGAGCATCACCGGCATCTCCACAAACAACCAAGTTGCCGGCCTGCGCCATAAAGGCGGACATATGCCCGATATTGCCATGGACGACAATATCGATGCCCTTCATCGAAATACCACATCTTGAACTGGCATTCCCCTTGACAACCAGTAGGCCACCATGGCCGGTTGCACCGGCGTATTGGCTGGCATCGCCATCAACAATGATAACACCTGACATCATATTTTCGGCCACCCCTGGCCCAACAGAACCTTCGACATGAATAGTTGCCTGCTGGTTCATACCACCACAGTAATAGCCCGTTGATCCACGGACGGTCACCTCAATTTCGGCATCCAATCCAACCGCAATTGCATGGCTGCCCTTTGGGTTCACAACTTCCCAATTGTTTTGATTGGTATCGATAGTTTGCCGTTGCAGTGATGAATTCAATCCACGCAAGCCTTCAGCTTCCAAATCATAAGTCAGCATATCAGTGGCTCCAAAAATATACAGTTGCGGGCTCAGGTTCCCAGACCCGTGCAGTTTCGATCCCAGGCAACCCAACTAAGGCGCGATACTCGCTTCCAAATGCGACGAACTGATCCGTTTCAGCCAGGACAGCAGGTTTACAAGCAATCGGATCGCGGACTACGCCAAATCCATCTTTGGTGCCAACAACGAAGGTGAAAAAACCGTCTAGATCCTCAAGAGAGGTTTGCAAGGCTTGACCCAAAGTTGCGCCTTCTTGCATTTTCCAAGTGAGATAAGCCGCTCCAACCTCTGTGTCATTTGCACTTTCGATCCGAATGCCTTTCCGGCGCAACTTACGACGCATGCTATTATGATTTGAAAGTGAACCGTTGTGCACAAGGCATTGATCTGGGCCCGTTGAAAACGGATGTGCGCCATCTGTGGTCACGGCTGATTCTGTTGCCATACGCGTGTGACCAACTCCATGCGAGCCAGACATCCTCGAGAGTTGAAAGCGCTGAGCAACATCCTTAGGAAGTCCAACTTCCTTGTAAATCTCAATCGCAGCTCCACCACTCATTATGCGGACGTCTGCCCGACATTTGGCAAGTGCATCGCGAGCCAACTCAGTTTTATCAGAAGCAACTTCTAAAACTGCATGCGTGTCGTTGCGTTGCAGTTTCACTTCCGATCCGATTTCGTGACTTAAATCCGCCGCAAGCGATGCAAAATCACGATCTGCTCGATCCGATTGAACTGTCAGCTTTGACTGGACTCCATTATCAGCACAGTAAATTGCAATGCCAGCGCTGTCTGGGCCACGATCTGTCATCGTGATTAACATGTCTGCCAACAAACCGCCCAATTTTGGTTCGAGCGACTTTTCTTTTAAAAAGAGACCAACTATACCGCACATATGGTTACTCCATGATATTATTTTCTTGATTAAATTATCACCAACAGGAAACAATATCAACCATCAGGAAATAAAATTCTTAGCAATTTTATAAGGTATTTATGCAAAAATTGGACCCTGAAAAGTATCAGATAATTAGACTTTTTCAGCACCACCCTGCTTTGAATATGAAATTACAGAAAGGAATCTAACTGGCAGTTCAACTAACTCTTCGGGACCATGCGGCGCATCCGCGTCAAAATACAAAGTATCGCCTGGCTCCAAATGATATAGTTTAAACCCATGACGGTATTTAACTTGCCCTTCCAGCACATAAATAAATTCTAACCCATCGTGCTGAAAAGTCGGAAAGATGTCCGACTCGCGGCTTAATGTGATCAGATAGGGCTCGGTAAATACACCACTAGAGTTTGCACCTATATGACCCAGTAAATTATACTGATGTCCCGCACGTGTCCCTTGCCTGACAATTTCAACACCTTCCCCGGTCTTGGTATGAACTGCCTCTCTTTCTTCTTCAAATCTACGAAATAGAGCTGTAACAGGAACGCCCAATGCATTTGCTAATAATTGCAAAGTGGTCAGCGACGGTGATGTAATCCCATTTTCAATTTTTGAAAGCATGCCAGTTGAAAGACCCGTCTGATCGGATAGCTCTTTAACAGTTATTCTTTGAATTTGACGAAAATGTCGAACTTCTTTGCCAATCGCGGCTTCGAGATTGCGCTCTTTATCAAGCTGAACGCGATGCGGGTCTTGCGCCAGTGAACCTGCCAAAATCTTCAATTTTGATTTACCAGTTTTCATATAACCTCAAATTGCCTATGAATATTTCTTAAATTTCTCACACTTTTGCGATCCCACTATCTATTGATATGCTCATATGACATGTATTCGGACAACCCCGTTGGCATAAAATTACTACGCCTGTCTGGCTAGTGCAGGTCTCTTAAAAAGTTCAATCTCTAAATTTATCAGGCTCACTTTTTTAACATAAACACCAAAAATGGGAATACCGCGTTCCAAATTGCGCTTTATAAGGTGAGAATTACGTTCTAGAAATTCTAGCATAGTAATTAGTGTGGCCCACATGACCGAACAACAAATCATCCTCTTTGCCCTTTTTGGAGCTGTCTTTTTATGTCTATTATGGGGTCGATTTCGATACGATATAGTTGCCTTCTCAGCGCTGATAATAGGTGTCATCGTAGGAGTGGTGCCCACTGGCTCAGCGTTCTCAGGCTTTGGGCACCCAGCGACAATCATAGTCGCCTTGGTATTGGTGGTTTCATCAGGCCTTGTGCGCTCAGGTGCGGTATATTTGATCACCAATAATTTTGTAAAGGCGTCTAGATCTCTGTCAGCACATATTGCCTTTATGGGGTTCATTGGCGGCATATTATCCGCCTTTATGAACAATGTTGCAGCTTTAGCCCTTTTACTGCCTGTCGAAGTTCAGACCGCGCAAAAGGCAAAACGCGCTGCTGGGCTTTCTCTGATGCCATTAAGCTTTGCAACAATATTGGGCGGCATGGCAACGCTCGTCGGCACACCGCCAAATATAATTATATCCTCATTTCGCGAAAACGCTCTGGGTGAACCTTTCGGGATGTTCGATTTTGCGCCCGTTGGCGGCCTAGTGGCGTTGACAGGCATTACATTTGTCGCGCTGCTAGGCTGGAAACTTATACCTAAGCGCCACACACAAACATTGACCATTCGCGATATTGACCGTTACATCGCAGAGCTAACAATCCCAATTAAGAGCGATTTGATCGACCAAGGAGTGGCAGAGCTTAACGAGGCGGCACAGCTCAGCGATGTCTCTATAATAGGTGTGATCAGGGATGGAAAGCGACTATATGGATCTGTGCAAAATGCTGTTCTACAGGCGCAAGATACTCTAGTGTTAGAAGCCGTACCAAATGCAATTGACGAATTTCGCAGCAATCTAAATTTGGACTTTTCAGATGAGAAACGCGAAGGCATGCTAAGAGCTGAAGGGGAAGGCCTCAGTTTAAGCGAAGTCATCGTTACAGACGGGTCACGATTGCGCGGTAAATCTGTACAAAGTGTTGGCTTGGCATGGCGCTATGGGACAATTCTTATGGGTGTTTCGAGGAATGGCAAAACAGTCATCAAACACTTGCGCAAACTGATTCTGCTGCCCGGGGATATTTTGCTTCTTTTATCTCCAAAAGAAAATGCGCGCACTGTGATTGAATGGTTAAATGTTCTGCCCCTTGAAGATAGGGGAACACAATTAACAGACAATACGAAGACTAGTCTTGCCATTTTTCTCTTTGCTGCGGCAATCCTAGCGTCGGCAGTTGGTCTTATATATCTTCCCATCGCTTTGGGTTTATTAGTTGTACTTTATGTGCTGTCTGGAATTTTGGCCCTCGAGGGGCTTTATGAAAGTATTGAATGGCCCGTGATTGTGCTCTTGGGATCAATGATTCCGCTGGGATTAGCATTGGAAAATTCGGGGGGAACTGCTCTTTTAGCACAGGCCTTGCTAAACCTGACGTTAGGTCAACCAAACTGGATTGTCCTAACCATTTTAATGATCGTTACTATGACTTTGTCAGATGTACTCAACAATACCGCTACCACGATTGTCGCCGCACCTGTCGCCCTACATTTGGCTGAACAGCTAGAGGTCTCACCGGACCCTTTTTTAATGGCTGTAGCCATTGCTGCAAGTGCTGCCTTTCTAACTCCAATAGGACATAAGAATAATACGATTATACTTGGACCGGGGGGATATCACTTTTCTGATTACTGGCGCATGGGACTTCCTTTGGAAATTATGATCGTTGCAATCTCTATCCCAGCACTGCTATTTTTTTGGCCACTTTAATCTGAACGAGTTGGCCGAAGCCTTACCGTTAATTTGCTGCAAGCGAGCGACGATAAACAAAGATAAGACCCAAAATTGCCATTGCAAGAATTACTGATGGTAAAATTGTAATCGACAGATGCAACGCATTTATTGCTTCTGGCAATTGCTCGGTAATACCTTGTGTCGTTTCGCGCCAACCATAAATGCTTAGGATGAACGCCAGCAAGGATGGCGCCAAAGCATTGGCAAATTTCTGTCCAAAGAGCCAGACCGCACTGAAGGCGCCTTCAATAGCGGCCCCAGTTTTTTTCCGCGTGACGTCCATAAGGTCAGGATAAATTGCCCACGGTATTTGCTGGTAGGCCCCATTCGTCATACCAGCCAAGATAAACAGGACAGCACTTACCGTTACATTCACTGCAGGCAGCACACGATAAATCACAACAAGCAAAATGATATAAAGGACCAGCCCGGAGATAAGCGCCGATGTCTTGCCAAGTTTGTCCGACAGCCAAACCCAGACTACCTGACTTAGGATCGCCCCTAAAACAAAAGCCGCAAACATAAGTGAAAGAACACCTAACCCGCTGGCGACGGATGATAGCATTGTCTCACCATTGTCCAAAATGAGGTACATTGCAGCAAAGGGTAGACCGGCAGTGATCAAAGCAACCGCTAGAGTCATTACCCCATAGAGAACAACAAGGATCATAAAGGGCGTATTGTTCCAGACGAACGAGGCCATCTCCCATAAATTTTGACGGCTTGGTTCCATAATTCGTGAGGTTTTTCTGGTCAACCAAATCGATCCCCAGATCGCGAGCACCATAATCGGGGCGATGATAAGCGCAGCACTCAGATGTCCTTCGCGGGTGCCCCCCGCAAGTTGCGGAATGACTGCCCCACCCAGCAAAATGCCTAAACTTGCAAAAGCCATACGAAAGCCCATGATAGCCGAGCGCTCTTTGGAGTTTTGTGTCATTTCCCCAGCAGTTGCGCCATACGGGATAGCCACCATCGTAAAACCGATCGTCGCTAAAATGAAAAATCCACTCACCCACAAGATCCTGCTGGTAAGGTCAAACTTATCTGGAACGCCAAAAATACCAACTGTACCTGCAGCGAGGACCAACGCCCCAACAAACATCCAAGGCGCACGCCGGCCCCACCGTGTTTTTGTTTTGTCTGACAAATATCCAATCAGCGGATCGGTTATCATATCAAAGAATAAAACCCCAGTTGTCACCATACCAGCGATTCCAACTGGAACTCCGAGATAATTGGTCAGAAAGGATAAAACAAGAAGTTGCTTTACGATCACAAAAACAACAATTCCCATATCGGCAAGACCCCAGCCCGCCTTTTCCCCCAAAGAAAGCCTTTTATCCGTATCTTGCATATTGTCTCTCCCCGTCCCATTTCTCGCTAGGATCTCAAAAGTTACCTAATCATATTGCGAAAGGCGCGCGGTTTCTCGCTCTTTGGAGTTCGATAAGACCAAGTGCGGTCCAACCTAAGACATGGGTTTGAACATCATCATTTCTAAGTGCTGCTTTTAATGCAGCATCTAACACTTTACGATCTTTTTTGGGCATAGGAGCTGGATCAATCACAATTTGACCACCTATACCACGCAAGCGAAGTTGCCGTGGCAGATCACGCGCCATCAAAATATTGGCTTTTAAGCCAGCTGCAAGCGACGTATCGCCACCTGTATTTACATCAACCGCTGTCAGCGCTCGTGTTTGTTCGAGAAAATAGGTCGAAGATCCAATTTCTACCTTTGGACTATGTAATGCTTCGATTTGATCCAGAACACCGCTATCTTCAATACAACCAGCATCCGCCTCAATACGGTCGACATCCCCCCATTCACGCCATGCCATTTGGTGTGGCCCTTCCGCCTCAAGAAGCATACAAGGTCCCGGGTCGTCATCTGTCATAACAGTCAGTGCCGCATCCAGAACGAGCCGCGCATCTTCCAAAATGTCCTGAAAATCAGCAGTCAAACAACTTGACCTGAGGATCATGCCATATTTGAGTGGTGCCAGCGCGTCATGCATAAACTCAAGCAAACGATCGCGCAGCTCTTCGTCGCGGATCCTGCGCGAAATATTCAAGCCTGGAGCCTCCGGAGTCACTATTACAAACCGGCTTTTGAACAACAGTTTGGTTGTAACCGGAACAGCTTTTCCCGCTTCGGCATATCCAGAGACTTGAACCAGTAGGGATTGACCCTGAGAAACACCTTTTGTTTGACGCAAAAATCCTTTGCCTTCCGGCATAGACAGGAAAATACCGCCCTGCCCTTTGGCAGGCCGATCCGCTTTACATTTAAAGATACTTCCAGGTGACAGCGCGCCCGTTTCAATAAACAAATCCTGCAAACGTCCATCAACCATAAGCGCGGCCAATTCACGATTTTTAAGATGATCCAGAAATATCTGACGGCCTTTCATGATCCTTCCCCGAAGTCTCGATAACCAGCCACTTTTAGGATGGCTTGCGTCTCGGCCAATGGAAGACCAACGATGCCACTGTATGAACCGCTGATCCAGGGAATGAAAGCGGAAGCAAGCCCCTGTATCGCGTAACTGCCAGCTTTGCCTTTCCAATCGCCCGTGTCTAAATAGCCCTGTATATCAGAGTCTGAAAGCTGCTTCATGCGAACTTTGCTTGTGACATCACGTTCCCAAATCTGACTTTGATACTTAAGCGCAATTGCAGTAATCACACGGTGACGCCGCCCAGACAACAAACGCAGAAAAGTCTCCGCTTCACTGCTGCTCTCGGGTTTTCCAAGAATTCGTCTTCCAACCGCAACCGTAGTATCTCCGCATAGAACTAGTTCGTCATCAGCAGCACGCACGGCAAGTACTTTTTCTTTGGTAACCCTTTGACAGTAAGCCAGTGGCGCTTCGTTTTTGTGTGGAATTTCATCAACGTCTACGGGACGTATCTCAGAAGGAATGACCCCTATTTGAGCCAACAGCTCTCTCCGTCGCGGACTGGCTGAACCAAGAATAAGTCGCAAAAGAATTATTTGAACCGATAGTTGATGCGGCCTTTGGTCAGGTCATAGGGGGTCATTTCGACCTGTACCTTATCTCCTGCCAGAACGCGGATGCGGTTTTTGCGCATTTTGCCTGCCGTATGTGCGATGATTTCATGGCCGTTTTCCAGCTCAACCCGAAATGTCGCATTTGGCAGCAGTTCTTTAACGACACCTGGAAATTCGAGCGTATCTTCCTTGGCCATACTCACTCCTACTTTTGTTACTGATCATACATTTTACAATGTCGCCCTCAATGGCGCGATTTAAGTGTATTTTCAACCCTTGTGTCGCATTAGAACGATTTATCTTTTAAATCATCATATTGAAATTTGAGATTCTAGCAGCCAAACTACATGAGTCTAAGTAAAATCTATTACTCCAAGAATCGGTAACTAACTATCCACATTCTCATTTGAGCGGCCATCACGGATCGCTTCTATCGATAGATTCATGTATTTTTTGAAGACCCCGCCCCTTTGAAATCGACCATAACGCTACATAGCGTTGCTCAATCCCACAAATTTAATCTAGCATCATATGTAGTAAATCCAGGACTTTAGGGAATCCATTGACCAATTTCGTAATATCTTCGTAAGTGGCCACTAGATCAGCCTTATCACTAATTCTTTAAATTACATTTATTAATTTAGAGGCACTTACATACAGGCTTACAAAAATGGTAATCTAGGTTGGCTTAAAAGAGCCAACATTCTCTAAAAGAAAATAGCTAACAAGCTCGAATTGTGGGGCAGCCATTTGTTAGTTCGAAGGAGGCTGATCAAAGGTATTATAGCCGTTGGTTTTTTGGTCTTTGGCGCGATGGGGGAGACTGACCACTACTGACTCATCGTAGTCTGTATCAAAAACAACAAAAAATTAACAATTCGCTGCTCTATGGACTTTGCAATACTTATTTAAAAAAATACTGTAACCACGCAAAGGTTTTTAAATTTGTGAGTACCGTTTCATTTAAGTTTTCTTTTATCGAAACTTTAAATTCACCAAACAGGCCAACACGCCATTAATTCCCTTAAGCATCTATTATAGATGTCCTTACTTTTAAAAGATGGCCTTTTGAAACTCCCAGTAACGCTTAATAATTCTATTAAACAGTGACAGTAAATGATCATTAACAAGTCTCTAAGCATTACCTAAGCTCAAGCATAAAATGTGGTACGCGACCTTAAGTATTTCTTCAGATACAACAAACAGAAAAATAAGATTTGGGGGAAAAATGGCTATTTTATATAAGAGCTAATTAAATCCGGGAGCCTGCTGTGACCCTTGGAAATTTTAATAATCAAGTTTCAAGAATTGCCTAAAAGCTACCTATACAAATTCAGTTAAAGCCACATCAGAAAATACGTTTAAAAAGATCAACATAAATATTTCAAAAACTCTATTAGCAGAACACTAATTTCCCCTGTCTTTTTTACAATTTCTGGAATAATTTTTTGCAGAAGAATTAGCCTAAAACTTAGGGTTCAGGAACCACGCGAAACAGAAACTTTTATGGATTGGGATGATTACGAAGGGTAGGGAAAGAGGATCCCAACTTGGGTCGCCAATGACCATAAAGCCCTGCGAAGCTTTCCTGTAAGATCTCAGGTAAAACCGGAAGATATCCTTACTCAATTAGATGCATCTCCACCTGCGATTCTTGCCGATTTTCTGACTACTACGATGGTGGCACGATGCAAGCTGTGGCAAACGTAGCCTCGGAAGACTAAGATTTAACTAGGATGATGGAGAGGCTCAGACAACCAGTTGGGTTGCCAGAATTCTTTTGAAGGCGTAATCCAAGATAGTGCATCATCGCCGAGCCTATCGGCTGTCTTAACCATGCAGGAAGGAGCGCTTAGCTAGCAATTTAATAAAAAGGGATTCAGTATGCAGATAGAGTTGTTTTAAATCCTCATGGGTGGCTGGATATACAATTTGATTGCTGTGCAAATCTCCTCAAGACGCCCGCTTATTTAATGCAGACATTGGCTATTCAACCAGAGTACCTGAAAACCTATGTATAGGACTGTGCTATCAATTACTTGGATTGTTCAATCTCCCTTGGCCAGCGCTTCCACACCCTTAAATTATGGTTCTTACTGCGGTCGTATGGATTAGAGGGTTTGAGAAACCAAATTCGAAATCAAATATACTGGAGCATTGCTCTTGCTGCAAAGCCGAAGATAACAGCACATTTTGAAGTGACAACAGTCCCAATCTTATCTTTGTTTACGTTCCGCTATTTTGCGTCTGATTGCATAGATCTTGATGATATAAATCGGCAATTAGTCTAAATGTTAAACAATAAGATTTTGTTTAACACAAGCCAATGTTGGAGGTAAATAGATTATCAACGTTTAAACAGGTCAGTTTGAGACAACTCGGGACATTGTTGGAGAAGCCTTTGTCGTCATTTGCGAAATAGCTGAAAGATTGTCAACATCTAATTAGCAAAGAGAGCTCTCCAAAAATAATTTTTCTGATTTGCCAGAATATAGTTGGTTTAACTAAGTGACTAGTTCCGGATGAGCTTTTGAACATCAGGGCCTATAACCTTTATAATTTCTAAAACACCTTTGACATTAGGATGGATCATATCGGGTTGTAAAAAGCTTTGCATTTTCTCGCCTTCGTCGACCTTGAGTAGTAAAGCCCCAAAGAAATTTTCGACTAAGAAAAGACCGTAGTTTTGAGCTAGTTTAGGATAGATCCCGTCAAATTGTTGTTTGTAATTGGGCCCGTAGTTTCCAGAAGCCTTATACCCTATGAGCAAAATTTTGAGATCTCTTTTAAGACCAATCCTAATGATCTCATCAAGATTTTTATGTGTTTCTGCCGGATCAATACCACGCAAGAAATCATTTCCCCCAAGGGAGATAATCATCGCATCGACATCCTCTTCAAGCGACCATTCGACACGCGCCAAACCACCTGCGCTAGTATCACCAGAGACACCGGCGTTTATGATCCGGACACCATTGCCATTTTTTTCCATCCAGGTTGATAATTGTGCAACGAAGCCATCCTTCTCACGCAAACCGTATCCTTGCGTCAAGCTATCACCGAGCGCGAGTATGACAGTGTTAGCTAGGCAGAACGATGGCAAAAACCCCAACCAAAGTGTCAAAATCCCTGTCTTAAAAATTGTCTTAATTCTATTAATTGTGAAAGTTAAGTTACACATACTAGGCCCACTAGATTTCGATACCGTTATTATAATGAGGCACTGATCTATCCAAATTTAACAATATGGCTTTGCCAAGAAAATTTTTTAACATATTTGATTAGCCAATATCATTTTTGCCTCCTACGAAAATGCTATAAATTATCATTGGATACAAAATACAAAGTTTTATCTCGTGTCGAAGCTTCTTAGCCTCATAAAGGATAACGCTATAATTTAAAATCCCGAGTACCACGACAAAAAGTACCTAAAATATCAACATAAAAACCACCAAATATGACACTTTCATCATTAATATAGATCGTCTTCAGCCATTAAAAACCGGTTGAGCTACCCTTTCTTAGTATCCCAAAATGATTTAACACTTGAAAAAAAGCTTTTGCTTTCTGGATTATTATCCTCTGAGAGCTTTTCAAACTCCCGTAAAATTTCTTTTTGACGACTAGTTAAATTAACAGGTGTCTCAACGGCAAGCTCAATAAACATATCACCAATCTGCGATGATTTTATTGCTGGCATTCCTTTAGAACGTAACCGCATTTGACGCCCAGACTGACTGCCCTGTGGAATTTTCACACGACTACGGCCACCATCAATTGTGGGAACCTCAATATCGCCACCAAGTGCTGCAGAGGCCATTGAAACAGGCATACGGCAATAAAGATTTGTCCCTTCGCGTTGGAAAATCTTATGCGAGGATACTTCTATAAAGATATAAAGGTCACCCGACGGCCCTCCGCGCATACCAGCCTCTCCTTCACCAGAAAGCCTAATGCGGGTTCCGGTCTCAACTCCTGCTGGAACATTTACACTGAGCGACCGATCTTTTTCGACACGCCCAACACCACTACATTGACGACAAGGATTTTTTATCGTCTGACCCATCCCAGAACAGGTTGGGCAAGTGCGTTCAACAGTAAAAAAACCCTGAGTTGCTCGCACCTTACCCATGCCAGAACAGGTTGGGCAGGTTACTGGCTCTGAACCGCCTTCTGCCCCTGATCCGCGACAAGAACCACATTGTACAGAAGTCGGAACATTGATTGATTTTTGCAGACCGGCATAGCATTCTTCAAGTGTTACTCCCATATTATAGCGAAGATCAGAACCGCGCGAGGCTTGGCTTCGCCCACCGCCGCCTCGGCCACCGCCCATAAAATCACCAAACAGATCGTCAAAGACATCTGAAAAAGCACTGCCAAAGTCTCCCTGACCACCTGGACGACCACCGCCCCCCATACCCCCTTCAAAGGCTGCATGACCGTATTTGTCATAAGCAGCTTTTTTATCACCATCCTTTAGAACGTCGTATGCTTCGTTGATTTCCTTAAATTGTGACTCTGCTTCAGGCTTGTCGGCATTTCGGTCCGGATGCAATTCTTTTGCCTTAGTCCGATATGCTTTCTTAATCTGATCAGCCGAAGCACCTTTTGCGAGGCCAAGCAACTCGTAGTAGTCACGTTTCGACATTGAGCTGTTCCTTTTTAAATGCAGAAACCGACCCAACAAATTTGGGCCGGCCTTTTAGTTCGATTCAAAATTCTTATGACCGTTTACTGTCATCAAGATCTTCAAAATCGGCATCCAAAATATCTTCCTCCATACCATCTACATCTGCTGGAGCTGCGCCATCTTCTTCCTGGGAAGCTTTGTAAATTGCCTCACCAAGTTTCATCGCTGCCTCAGTCACATTCTGAATACCGGATTTTATCTTACCAGCATCTCCTGTTTCCAGTTCGTCTTTCAGGGCTACGATAGCGAGTTCTATCGCCTCAAGCGTTGTAGGATCAACTTTGTCAGCATGCTCTTCCATCGATTTTTCAGTCGAATGAATCAGGCTCTCGGCTTGGTTAGTGGCCTCTATAAGGTCCCGACGCTCTTTATCAGAATCAGCGTTTTCTTCAGCTTCACGCACCATGTCTTCGATATCACTGTCCGAAAGCCCACCAGAAGCTTGGATCGTAATATTTTGTTCTTTTCCTGTGCCTTTATCTTTTGCAGAAACCGAGACAATACCGTTCGCATCAATGTCAAATGTAACTTCGATCTGTGGCAAGCCACGTGGTGATGGTGGAATATCCTCAAGGTTAAATTGACCTAGAATTTTATTATCTGCCGCAATTTCCCGTTCACCTTGGAATACTCGAATAGTTACCGCGCTTTGATTGTCTTCGGCAGTCGAAAACACCTGAGATTTCTTGGTTGGAATTGTTGTATTCCGTTCAATCAGACGCGTGAATACCCCACCAAGAGTTTCAATGCCAAGAGATAATGGCGTCACATCGAGCAACACAACATCTTTTACATCACCTTGTAAAACACCGGCTTGGATCGCCGCACCCATTGCAACAACTTCGTCTGGGTTCACACCTTTATGGGGCTCTTTACCAAAAAACTTAGTAACTTCTTCCATAACACGTGGCATCCGCGTCATTCCGCCAACAAGCACAATCTCGTCAATATCGTCTGCGCTCAGGCCGGCATCTTTCATCGCCGCTTTACATGGCTTTAACGACGCTTTGATCAAGTCTCCGACCAAGCTTTCAAGTTTAGCTCGTGTAAGCTTCATGACGAGGTGGAGAGGCTGCCCGGTAGAACCGTCCATAGAGATGAACGGTTGGTTAACTTCTGTTTGGCTAGTTGAGGATAATTCAATTTTTGCCTTTTCTGCTGCCTCTTTCAGGCGCTGTAGAGCCATTTTATCTTTAGTCAGGTCAACGCCATTTTCTTTTTTGAACTCATCCGCAAGATAGTTAACAATACGCATGTCAAAATCTTCACCGCCAAGGAAAGTATCGCCATTAGTTGATTTAACTTCAAAAAGACCATCATCAATCTCAAGAATAGTGACATCAAACGTCCCACCGCCTAAGTCGTATACTGCAATCGTTTTTGTTTCTTTTTTATCCAGTCCATACGCTAAAGCAGCAGCCGTTGGCTCATTGATAATCCGCAACACTTCAAGACCAGCAATTTTACCCGCATCCTTTGTAGCCTGACGCTGAGCATCGTTAAAATAAGCCGGTACAGTAATAACCGCCTGAGTAACGTCTTCACCCAAGTAGCTTTCGGCTGTTTCTTTCATCTTCTGCAAGATAAACGCTGAAATTTGGCTCGGACTATAAGACTCACCGCGTGCTTGAACCCACGCATCACCATTCCCGCCATCTGTTATAGAAAACGGAAGATTCTTTTTATCTTTTGCAAGATCAGCGTCATCATTGCGGCGTCCAACCAACCGCTTAACACCAAAAATAGTGTTTTCTGGATTAGTGACTGCCTGACGTTTCGCAGGTTGACCGACGAGACGCTCATCATCTGCAAAGCCAACAATCGATGGAGTTGTACGAGCACCTTCAGCATTTTCAATTACGCGCGGTTGCGATCCATCCATGATCGCTACACAGCTATTTGTAGTTCCAAGGTCTATACCAATAACTTTGGCCATTTTACTGATCCCTTTTAATTTTTAGGCGATAACAAGCGAGACGAACCCATTACGGCATTTGTCTCACAACGTCAGCTGGTTATTGAACGGTTTATCGTTCTGCCGAGCTTATATAGTCAGCCGCTTTGCAGGCTGCAAGCTTTGGGTAGATTAAAATTAACAGAACGGAACAAAAATTTGCCTCATATAAGTTTATTTAAAAAATAATTAGAGCTTTATTGCTGTTCGCATTTCAACTCAGGGAGATAAGCTGGCGGATGTAGTCTCTACGCAGGCGGCCGGTCCCCAAAAAATCTATCGCTATCCAAAACCCGCAACACAAACCACTTTTCCATGGATTATAAGTGGTAAAAGCGATCCAACGGATCTGATTGATGCGATTAGATAATGAACCCCAATCGAAAGTTTTCAGATTAAGTGGTGGCAGAGTATTGACAACAAATATTTCACCAGCAGCAATAAAATTTGGACATCAAGATACCCACAATAATTAAAATTTACTTCAAAATTTTCATCAAAAGCAACCTAACAGGCGTCCGCTGAAATATTACGCATCTTTTACAACCGAATTCTTATCAATGCTAGCATGTTAAACGCCTGCTAATCAGACCTTTTTTTGATCTAAGCATTACTCTTCCTCTAACTTACTACCAATTTTCAGTTTACGAGCCCTAATTAGAGTTAGCAGCTATTGCCACTAATCAATATTTACACTTTTAAATTTCCGAATATAGTTAGCCTAGTTTAAGTTAGTAGGCTTAGCCGTGTTAAAAAATCATCTTATGGATATTATGCGCATTCTTGCTATTCGAGCGGGCAAAGAAATCATGAAAATCTACAACTCCGGTGACTTAAACGTCCGCAAAAAGAATGATGCAAGTCCCATAACTGTCGCTGACGAGGCAGCCGATGCCTTGATTTCGGCAGGCCTCAGAAAGCACTTTCCCGAAATCGCGCTAGTAACTGAAGAACAAGCGATATCCCACCTTAAGCCACACTCGGCGTTCCTCATCGTTGATCCATTGGATGGTACGAAAGAGTTTATCAACCGAAGAGACGAATTTACCGTCAATATTGCGTTTGTGGAAAATGGTGTACCAACACTAGGGACCGTTTACGCTCCGGCAATAAACCGTTTATTTTATACTTTAACAGATGAAACCGCCGTCGAGGAACTCGCCCCCTTCAGCGAAACTAAGTTGGGGAGACAAAGACCGCTACAGGCAGCAAAACCCAATAACAATTCTTTAGTCGTGGTCGCGTCAAAATCACATCGCGATCAAGCAACGGACAATTATATTTCCAATTATAAAGTGAAAGATAGAAAAAATGCAGGCTCGTCTTTAAAGTTTTGTCTTTTAGCTACAGGCGAAGCAGATTTTTATCCCAGATTAGGGCACACGATGGAATGGGATACAGCTGCAGGAGATGCTCTTTTGCGCGCTGCAGGTGGAAAAGTGGTCAACTTTGAAACACTTAAACCGCTTGAATATGGGAAAATCGGCTATCGAAATCCATTTTTCATTGCTTTGGCTCACGGCGTTACTTTACTACAAGACAGCCAAAACTAGTATTTTTGTATAGCAACCCATCCTGTTGAGGATAATGATACACTGCTTTGACCTAGCTGGTTCATAAACCCCAAAAATCTAATGCAAGTTAATATAATTGGACCTTTTTTCGCCATTGTGTAATGAACCATTGAAAAATATTAAAAAGTGAACCTATGAAGAGAGAAGTAACAAAAGCCATATTTCCAGTTGCCGGGCTCGGTACCCGTTTCTTGCCTGCGACAAAATCAATTCCAAAAGAAATCATGACACTTGTTGATCGACCTTTGATCCAATACGCCATTGATGAAGCCCGCGAAGCTGGAATAACCGAGTTTATATTTGTTACATCCAGAGGCAAAGGTGCGCTTGAAGATTATTTTGATCACTCTCCACAATTAGAGTCTGAATTGCACAAAAAAGGCAAAGCTGAACTTTTAAAAATCCTAAAAAACACAAATATGGATAGTGGTGCCATAGCCTATATCCGCCAGTACAAAGCACTTGGGCTGGGCCATGCTGTTTGGTGTGCAAGGCGCCTGATTGGGGACGAGCCCTTTGCCGTAATCCTGCCAGATGACGTTATCTCATCAGAGAAATCCTGCCTGAAGCAAATGGTGCAAGCCTATAATGACGTTGGCGGTTTGATGGTGGCTGCAATGGAAGTGCCGCAGGATAAAACAAGCTCTTATGGGATATTGAACGTCGCCCAACAGCAAAAGAATTTAATAGCCATAAATGGTATGATTGAAAAGCCTGCGCAAGGAGATGCTCCCTCCAACTTGGCAGTTATTGGGCGTTACATCCTTACACCAAATATATTTACGCATATTGAGAAGCAAAATTTTGGAGCTGGCGGAGAAATCCAACTAACCGATGCGATTGCCAATGAAATTGATATTGGGCACGCTGTGAATGGTTTTCTATTTGAAGGTCAACGGTTTGACTGCGGAACAAAAGCAGGATTTCTTCAAGCAACAATTTCTTTTGCATTAGCCCGCGAGGATTTACGCGATGAATTGACCGATTACCTGAACAAACTTGTTTCAGTCATAAATGTGGCCCAATAGCGAATTAGAAGATCGCATTGAAACATGTTTTAGTATTCAATGACACTGATTAATTGGTTACGGTGCACGGCACTGCTTTTCAGGCCAAAGGCTAAAGTCTGGTCACATTAGTAATTTATTCACTAAATGGTAGGTTATGAATAAATTTGGCGCTATTTTTAAAATAATCTGCATGGTCAGGCTGTTATAATCCAAGTCTTTGAGTTTTAGAAACCAGAATTCATCCCTTATTTTTATGAGAACTAATAGCCTTTAAACCCTGAAATCTAGTAACAATTTCTTGCAAACACTTAGACATCAGAATGATTAGGTCAGACTATAAATAAGTTTATCTCAATCTATGAAGATGCAAGCAAATAGATAAACACGATTGTAAACAAAATGATTACGCCAACTTTGGATTTGGCTCTGGAACAGATTAAGAGCAGTCGTAATTGTTTAGGCAGCAGCAGTATCCCGTGAGGCAGTCAAAATAGTGTATAGCGTGGAACTATCTTTATTTGAGCGCAACTTGGCACAAAATGACGAATCTCTAAGAGTGCGCGAAACCAAAGCCAGTGCTTTAAGATGATCAACTCCAGCAGCTTCCGGTGCAAACAGCGAAAAAACCAAGTCAACCGGCTGATTATCAACCGCACCAAAATCAACTGGTTTTTCTAGAAGTATAAAAGTGCCTACAACATGTTCCATAGCCTTACTACGCGCATGGGGCAAAGCAACACCGTGCCCCACCCCGGTCGGCCCAAGGGACTCACGTTCTTGCAGAGCACTAACAGCTTCAGAGACATCAAGGCCATAAACAGAATTTGCAAGTTCTCCGACGACATGAAGCAAACGTTTTTTGCTCGATACAGTCGAAACAACTTTCACCGCCTCCGGCTTCAGAAGATTTAACAATTCCATAAAATTTATTGTCCTAAGTTTGAGATGTCTTACTAGAGGAAAATCTACTGCGGTTCAATCCATCCAATATTTCCATCATCACGGCGATAAACCACATTAATAATCTGCTTTCCTTCATTGCGAAACACAAGAAAATTAGAGCCCGCCAATTCCATTTGCATTACCGCCTCCCCTACAGAAATAAAAGGGATTTTGGATTCTATTTCGGCAATAATAATTGGCTGCAAAGTGTCAGAATCTTTATCTTCTTTCTGGTCACCAGATGAAAGGACGTATGAGGATGCATCTGAAAGTTCAACAGGTTGCACCCTATGTCTATGATGATCTTTTAACCTCCGTTTATAACGCCTCAACTGTTTTTCTAATTTGGCGCTGCAAGTGTCAAAGGCAGCATAAATTTCGGTCTGGCGTGCTTTGGCTGACGCGTTTAAGCCAGTCGATAAATGGATGGTAATTTCACAGACATATTCATGTGCACTGCGTGAAAAAATGACATTTGCATCTGTCGGACGCAGTGCATATTTGCCCGATACAGCATTTAAATCGCTTTTCACATGTTCTTGCAGTGCTTCACCAATATTGATTTGCTGTCCTGAAATTTGATACCGCATAATGTTTCCTTTTTGCTGCAGACCGCCTCAGATACTCAAATTAGTTAGAAAGTATCTTTCCAACTAATTTCGACGTCAATGATACTTGGTCCAATTTCACTGAACTTAATTCAAGCAAAGTGTGTCTTTAACTTACTTCTCGACCGCCTATAACTTATTGAAGCGGATAGGTGCCAATACTGTCAATGGGCGCAAATCGTAAAATTTCAAAACACTGCTTCAAGGCTGGATAGAAAAGCTGTCGCCTAAATAGACTTTTCTGACATTTTCGTCCTCAATCACTTCCTCTGCAGTTCCAGACATCAAAACCGTTCCATCATGAAGAATATAGGCTCGATCAACTAAATCCAGTGTTTCTCGGACGTTATGGTCAGTAATTAAAACTCCAATAGAACGCTTTTTCAATTCCGAAACCAACTGCCGAATATCACCCACGGCAATTGGGTCTACTCCTGCAAAGGGTTCGTCCAGAAGTAAAAATCGTGGATTTGCAGCAAGACTTCGGGCAATTTCTACTCGCCGTCTCTCGCCCCCAGATAAGGCCAAAGCAGGCGTTTGGCGCAAATGTTCGATCGTAAACTCAGCCAGAAGTTTTTCGAGTCTTTCACGTCTCTTATGCAAATCAGGTTCTGAGATATCCAAAATGGCTGCAATATTCGCCTCGACTGTCAAACCTCGAAAGATTGACATTTCTTGCGGCAAATACCCAATGCCTAACCGAGCTCTACGGTACATGGGAAGCCTTGTAACATCTTGGTTATCAAGTAATACTTGACCACCATCGGTATTTATCAGCCCAGCAATCGCATAAAATGTTGTTGTTTTTCCAGATCCGTTTGGTCCTAAAAGCGCAACAACCTCACCCTGCTGAAGCGATATTGAAACATCTCGAATTACTACCCGCTTGCGATAACTTTTTCGTAAGCCTTTTGCCACTAGACCACTCAAGCTGGTAGTCGCTAAAGGTTGGGGAAACTCCATAGCAGTACTACTCTGACGGTGCGGTTAAAATAGATTTAACACGACCCGACATAGATGCCGCTCCACTTTCAATATCCAATTCTGCGCGGTCCGCACTAACTGTACTGCCATCCTGACTCACCAAAACGTTTCCTGTCATCACGATTGTCCCACGCTCTAAGTTATAGTCAGCCTCATTAGCAGTTGCACGATCCGCACCACTTATCAAAATCACATTATCGCGAGCAAAGAGCACTTCAATCTTTGACTGGCTCTTAGCATATGTAATCCTAACAAAGTCCGCATAAAGGAATAAGTCGCCTTGTACGATTTCAACATTGCCAATCAATTTTGCCTGCAAAAGTTCATTATCAACAGTCATTTGATCCGAGCTAGTTATAATCGGTTCTTTTGTATCCTCGGACAAATTACCAAATCCAGGATTATTTACATCCGCCAAGACAGGTACTATGGCAAAGATTGCAAGAACACTCAGAATAATTGAAAATTTTCGCATGCTAGCCTCTAGTCTTTT
>CAJWEI010000033.1 GCA_913031285.1 uncultured Alphaproteobacteria bacterium
ACCCTCAACCTGCCGATTAGAAGTCGGCTGCTCTATCCAGTTGAGCTAAGGAGCCGCGATTACATTTAAGAGATTTAACTGACCCGCTGAAGGAATACAAAACTAAAGTCTGCGAAAAACCTTAACATTGTAATCTAATGACATCTTTTTGCAAACATACCAATAGAAATGTTTATTCGGTCACCAATGCCAAAAATAGTTAGTTTCGCTCGGCAAGCCACTCTTGCCATTCTTCCGGCGTATCTAGATCGGTTCTGGCATGCGAGTAAGGTATGGGTACAAGCTGAAGAAGATGCTTATTTCTTTCAATTACCGCATGAGCTCCCTGATCGTCATCTAGAGCTTTCAACATTTCAAATGTAGGGAGTGGAAATATGACTGGATGTCCACGCTTTCCACTGGCTGTCGTGGCTTGTATTATATTATCGGGGTTGCTTCGATATGCCTTAGTGATAGTTTCAAGGTCTATTTGTGTCACTTCTGGCATATCGGCTGGAAGGATCATTACGGCCGATATATTTTGGTCTGGCAAACATGCAACGCCAGAGGCAATCGATCGCCCCATTCCCAGATGCGCATCGGGCACAGGTACAATTTGGACATTCAGGCCCAATAAAAAACCTGATCTAGGATGAGTTTCACTAGGTAAGGTAACGAAAACATTAGCACATGTGTTACAAGCTGCCGTCGTGATACGGCGTATCTGCCCAACTCCATTTATGCGCTGTGTCAGCTTGTCTTGCCCGCGCATGCGCGATGATTTTCCGGCAGCGAGAATGATGATCGCTATTGTTTTCATATCTAAGGATAACTTTAGTCTTGAGTTCAGCAAAACACTTTCTTAGTGTGATTGGTCGTATACACTGCGGTAACGGATCGGTAACATATTCACAAGCGCGCGATGGTCTTTCAAAAAAGGTTTTTTTAATAAACGTGCTTTGTGCATTTCACCAAAAATCTCAATTTAAACGGCAGGGTTTGACTGTGCAAATTCTCCTCGAATAAGAGCCAATGCCACTGATTTTTACGCGAAATGGGAAAACCCGCCTGAGGTATAAAAACCTTCAACCTTTTTATTAATCCACACGGCTTCATAAAACACCATATACACATTTTTAGTTTCGAGTTCAAAAGTGACAAGTTTGCGTTTTGAGCGCCTTTCCCGTTCTGCCATTATAGCTTCGCAGCCGATAAAGCGGTCTAGGCTAGTTTTGCCAGGTGTGTAGTCAGGTAAGAATTTGGACATCCATGAGGTTAGGAATTTACCAAATCTTAACCTCATCATTACATGCATACTGAATGGTTTCGCATCGTACCGATTGCCCGCCGTCCAAAGGCATTACCAGAGTTGCCTGTCTTCGGTCGGTTAAAGTATATGTCTTAACCAAGATCATCGGTGTAACTGACCCTTGGACCAAACAATCAATAATTCCAATTACCACATGTCTGACATCCAAAAATTGGAAACTTTTGATCTCAATCATGCACACCGCGTCGAGAACTTTTCCTGCATTTGGTCCTGCTATCTGAAAGCCTTTTAAGGTATCAGATATATTATGAATCTCGACGCCTGAGCTTTGATTTTTTAAAAACCATCGCAGGTACTAGGCTTGAGTGCCATAACTAGCCACCAGTTAAAACTCTGTGTCATCTAGGTAAGCTACGGTAAAATCACCAACAAGTCTGCCTTTAGGGGATAGCATTGGTGTTGAGCTAAGCCAACCCTTTGACGTTATGCGTCCTACCATAATCTTGTTGAAACAAGAAGCGGGTATTAAGCGTGTGATCAATGATCCAATGATTTGGTCGCCTGACAGTAATGTTTTCTTTGGTCCAGCGCCAGAACTTAGAAACTACTTTTGTTTTAACGGTATTATTCAGGTTTTAGTCAATCTGGTGGTATGGGCCTTTTGGCAGCAGAATGGATCATTGAGGGTGAGACTAAATACGATATTTTTGCATGGGATATGGCTCGCTTTGGCTCGTGGGCAGGTAAAGAGTTCAGGAAATCTCGTGTTGCGGATCAATACGCCCATCGTCTCAGTATTCATTTTCCGAATGAAGAACGCGTTTCTGGCCGTCCCGCGCGCACCCGCCCAATATACAAGATGCAAAAGCAAATAGGTGCTGTAATGGGGCTGAATTACGGCTGGGAACATCCACTTTGGTTTGCAGCGTCGCCCAAAGTAAACGATACGAATGGGTTCACTCGCCAAAACTGGTGGGCAGCAGTTAGCATGGAATGCAGAATGCTGCGTGAAAAAGCTGGCATCATCGATATTTCAAACTTTGCTAAATATGTGGTGAGTGGAGATAATTCGCGGGAGTGACTTGATGCGGTATTTACTAATAAAATGCCGACGGTTGTTGGATATTATTGATTAACTCCAATGATTTCTGTACGCGGCGGTTTAGCCGGGGACTTTACCGTTACTTTAATTGCTTATAATGAGTACTAGGTCATAGGTTCTGGCATGGCTGAAGGTTATCACAAACGCTTGTTTGATGCGGTGGCTTTGCTCGATGGAGTTATTTTTCAAAGTCAGACAGAGGCAATTTGTGGTTTTAATGATGCTGGCCCAAAATCACGCCATATTTTGCAGCGATTGACGAACGCTTCGCTTAATAGCAAAGATTTCTGTTTTATGCGCTCAAAACGCATTGACCTTGGAGGTATCGAAGTTACCGCACTACGGGTATCTTTTACTGGCGATCTGGGGTGGGAAGTCCACTGTAATACGAAAGATCAAAAAGCTCTCTACTCACTATTTTTAGAAACTGGAAAAGAATTTGGAGCTGGTCCCGTTGGAAGCCGTGCGTTGATATCGATGCGTGTGGAGAAATGTTACGGCAGCTGGTTACGCGAATATAGCCCAGAATATTGGCCACACGAACAGGGTATGGAGCGCCTCTGTAAAATGGATAAGAGTTTCCTTAATAAAGCCCCTCTGCATGAGGTGCTTGCAAATGAGCCTTGTGAACCAATGGTTCTGCTCCATATCGGTGATTACGCGGTTGATCTTTAGAATGCGGATGCAACGGGTGGTGAACCTATCTTTAAAGATGGCGCAGGTGTTGGGCGCGTAATCTCAGGCACCTATGGCTATACCGTCGGAATGTCCCTAGCTTATCGATGATCAAGGAAATTGCACTGGGTGCTGAGGTCGATGTGATGGTGCTGGGCCAACCCCACAAAGCCAAAATTTTGTATGAGCCACCGTTTGACCCCAAAGGAGAGAAGCTAAGAGCTTGATCAGAAATTTTAAAACAGTGATGAATTTGGTTAAAGCCAACCTCTATTTTGTCATTAAATTACATACATTTTTTGAGTTTTTCTGAAAGCTTTTTCAATAATAATTAGCTGAACCTCTTTTTGCACCAATGTATGCGAATGTCGCTAACAAAGAGGTCAACAATGATAATAGGCAGGGCAATAATGACGGACGAGTTCGATCTCTCCGCTAAAAACAACATTTTTCAGGAAAAGTTATAAAAAGGCAGTATGAAATGTCTAGTGATACCAAAGAGGGGCCCTTTAGTTCAATAATCCGCTATATAAATAATTGTACTGAAAGTGTTTGAAATACATTTTATACAAAACTGATCATAATCTGGCGGATGAGCCGTTAAGCTGCTAGAATTTTTAATCAGCATTGAACGCGGGAAAATGATGCATCTGCCGATGAGTAAAATAGCGGCAACAGTTTGGAAATGTGCCAGATGGCTTGAATGACGCGTGACTTGGCTAACTATTACATAACAAAGCTCACTGCAATTGATAAAAAGCTGAGCAAATATTTCTTTTTACAGACCCAGCAACTCAATTGGCCCAGTAAGTACGATAACGAAGCCAAAATCAATGAATAAACTAATCAATCTAAGTTGTGTTTCTCATCTACTGCTAACGCATGGGCTAGTAAGATAATAAAAAATGACACGGTAGACATCTGCATTGCCACCAGCGAACTGTTGGGGAAAGATTCTCCGCAACTAATGAAGGAAAAGTCCAAAATATGTCCAATGGTCCATGTACTTTCCATGAATACCCAGTGCCACTCAAAAGGAGGCAGCGTTAATACGTCCAGATATAAAAGTGGCATTAAAAAAATGTTTCAAAACCAATCCGCCAAGCAAGAATCTGCAGCTGGGTATGTGAATCAAGCGCAATCCTAATAAACAAAAAAGGACAAACTCCAAATCACCGCGAATTACACAATTATTATTTTTACAATAACAGTGGTATTTATTTGCGTCACTTTTAACATAAAAGCATAGAGTCAAAACATGAGAATAAGACCCAAAAAAACTAATTGGGCGGTATAATATGCAATGGGCGCATTTTTAATTCAGTGATACGATTGGCATCACGTTCGGTGACTTCAAAGCGAAAACCATGGAAGCTAAAGACTTGGCCAACTGTTGGGATCATTTGGCTCTCATGGATTACAAGCCCAGCCACTGTATTGGCTTCTTCATCTGGAAGCTGACATTCAGTTGCGCGATTAAAGTCTCGGATTGTCATGCCGCCTTCAACGATAAAATGTCCGTCAGAAGACTTTGCGAGAGTGCTGTCCTCGGCTTCATCAAATTCATCTGTAATTTCTCCAACGATTTCTTCGAGTATATCCTCCAATGTGATAAGCCCCTGGAGACTACCGTATTCATCTACAACCAATGCAAAGTGGCTATGCAGACGCAAAAACTGGCGCATCTGATCATCAAGAGGCGTTGTATTAGGAACAAAATAGGGCTCTTTCGATACTTTAGATACGTCAAACCTTTTGAGTGCGATATCTGGGTTTTTATGTGTACTTATAATCCGGTAGATTGTGCGGGCAAGATCTTTGGCATGAAGCACGCCAATAATGTTTTCCTTGTTTTGTTTAAAGACGGGAAGTCTTGTATGTTTGCTTTCAAGACATTGATCCAAAATAACCATTGGATCATCCTCAACATTGATCATTTCAATATCTGAGCGGTGAAGCATGATCTCATCGACGGCGCGCTCGGAAAGGTCCAATGCTCCCAAGATACGATCCCGGTCTTCTTTTTCAACAAGTCCTTCAGAATGTCCAATTTTTAGTGCGCCAGCAATTTCCTCGCGCACAGCCAGAATATTTGTATCCGGGTCTGTTTGAACGCCAAAGGGCCACAAAATTGCGCGCACCACCCACCTTACAGCCAGAACGATTGGACTAAACATAAACGTTACAACCTGAATTGGGTGACTCACGAGTGAAGCCGCTCGCTCAGCGTTGGTAATTGCGTAAGTTTTGGGCAGTACTTCTGCGAAAATTAGCACTAGGATCGTCATGACAATGGTCGAAAGCGCAACAGCATTTTCGCCAAAAAAACGTGCCAGAAGTGCGGTTGTCATGGATGTTGCAAGAATGTTAACGAGATTATTGCCTAGTAGTACGGACCCTATCAAACGTTCACTGTCTTCGGTAATAGTGAGCGCGCGCTGAGCACCACGCGACCCCTTGTCAGCTTTTGCGCGTAGCTTCCCGCGAGAAGCTGCAGTTAAAGCAGTCTCGCTACCTGAGAAAAAACCTGACAAAACAAGCAGGCCGGCGATCGCTGAGACTGAAATCCAAAAACTAGTGTCAAAGATATATATCGTTTGTTCCATGATATCCTTAAAACGGTTATTTTGTGCTTTATTAAGATTATAGCTTCGTTAATCGAGTGCGTAACCAAGCTGGAAATAGTGAAATGATTAGTTAGCTGATTGATTTATTCTCCTTCGACAGTGGGTGATGGTTAATGACAAGTGAGTGAAGTTTTTCTTGCAGAATGTGCGTATAAATTTCTGTAGTTGCAATATCCGCATGCCCTAAAAGTGTTTGTATTATACGAAGATCAGCGCCATTTGCCAACAAATGAGTTGCAAAGGCATGTCGAACTGTATGGGGTGAAATCATCGATGGATCGATGCCTGCCGTTATAGCCCATGTTTTGATTTTTTGATAAAACCAATGGCGCGTTAAATGGCCCTGTTTGCCATTAGATGGAAAAAGATAGCGCGATTTGGTATTGCTGAGGTCTTCTTTTTTGTCGCGTTGCTTTAGCCAATCTTTTATTGCTTTTCGAGCAGGCGGTGACAATGGCACGAGACGTTCTTTTGAGCCTTTGCCCAGAACAAGGATCATCGCAGGATCGCCGCGAACGGTCGTCGCAAGTAACGCCATCATTTCGCTTACGCGCATGCCCGTGGCATAAAGTAATTGCATAAGGCAAGTTTCACGGATGCAATCAAATTCGGATTTACTACTTTTTTGCACTGCGGCTAAAAGTGCATCAATATTCTCAAGCGTAATCGTTTTGGGCAGCTTTCTGCCGCGTCCTGGACCGCGAATTCGAAGCGCGGGATTATCTTGCCTCCAATTTTCACCAACGCAGAATTGATAGAATTGTTTAATCGTAGAAAGTCGTCTGGCTCGGGTGGACGCTGCGAGGCCGTCAGCCTGCATAGTTACTAAAAATTCTTCGATATCGGCTCTGGCTATCTCCAAAATACCTTTAGCCTGATCAGAGCTCCAGTCGAAAAATTCTCTCAGATCACGCCCGTAGGCTTCCAGTGTATTTTGGGCAGCGCCACTTTCTGCTGCTTTGGATTCCAAAAATAAAGATACTTTTGTTTGATAATCAGTCATCATGATTAACAATTAAATGATGTAAAATCGCTCGCCTTGCAGTATCTTCAAGCCCAATCAGGCGCAATGTGGACAGGGCATCCAACATATCCTGGGGGTCACCTGCCTCACCTTTATAAAACTGTATAATTGCAGTTAAAATTACTTCACCCAGTTTTCCCTGTTCTAGGAGCGTTTTAATCGCATAAGGGATGCGCGGTTGAACAAACGCCTGATAGATTGTCTCTTCCAAAGCTGTGTTTGGTTTAAGAGTGGAAAATTCTCCGGTGGCCGTAGCTATCTCAATCTGATACTGGTCGCTAATCGACCTCAAGCGAAAGGCAGCCGTTTTATATTCTGGGGTTAAAAGTGCCAGCTTGCAGGCTAAGATCATTTCTGATTTACCCAACTGAAGCATCATTAATTTTTTAGCAAACAAACGCGATATTGGCCCGGCAAGTGCAGGAAAGCTTTGGTCGCTTGACAGTACTGTTAATGCTTTTTGTGCCAGAATAACTGAACTCTCTTTGACAGCCTTGTCAAACTCCTGAACAAGTGCCACGCGATCCCAGATTCCACCTGAAGCTGATGGTTGGCGTAAAGTGAAAACTCCTAAATAGCGGTTGTCTGCCAAGGCGCCGCTAATTTTGAGCCGTTCTGCGGCTTCTAACTGGACTTTCCAGCCGTGGTCCCCAGATAGGTCGCTTACGGCAAACTTTCTAGGTAAACTTGAGGGCGAAAGTGGTTCTCCTATGGCTTCGTAAAGTCTGAAGTCTAAAGGAGTGGGAGCACTTGAGGGGGGTAACTGCGCTATGATCGAGTCATGCGCGGATGTTTCCAAAAATAAATGGAATAGAGCTTCTTGTCTTTGCTCAATAGTGCCAAGCGCTACAGTTGTCTCAAGCATCAGCCGTGCCGTTAGCCAATCGCCGCGTCGCGCATGGCAATAAATCCTTGCTCCATCTTCTGGATAATTGCGTCCTAGCTGTAAGACTTGGTCACAAACTGGCGGCAAATCTTCGCTAAGCATTGAAAGCTCAAACAAGCTTGGGACAAGCTTTGAAGGTAGTGGGGCTGCTCGTTTTAAAAGTGCCAGTGCGGGTTCAACAGCACCATAATCTACAAGTTTGTTAATGCGAGCAAGAAAAAACGAAAAGCTATCATCGCTATCATAAGGTGCATAGCCTTCAGCCAATAAAAGTCGGAACAATAGACTTTGGATCGCCGGATTTGACCCGATGGTCATATCATCCAATAGACGTTTAAGGTCGCCGGAAGCGCTGTCGCGCCATATTGTCAATGGTAAGCCTGTTACGCTGGGCGGCAGCAGCCCGACCGTATCTATCCGAATTTCAGACAAATTTGAGACCTCGATATTGGGAAGCACTGCGTTCGGAGAAATGGGAGGTTCTCGACTGTCACTATTTTGTCTTAAAATGTTAATTTCTTTTTTTGACCTGAGTTGATTTAACCAGTCAATCGCTGATAACGGTGTTTCTGCCCAAACAAGCCGTGGCAAAAGTAAACATATAGTAACAAAACTAGCTTTCATTAAGAATCACTGGAACCTGCTTTGTGTTTCTGGTCGGATCAAATGATACTCCAAAAAACGGGCCCAAATAAGCGTAGAAAGTCAAGCAAACAAGACCGATCATTGCCAAAATTAGCAGACTTTTGATAAAGCTACTCATTAATTCGTCCCATACTTTACTTTCACATAGCAATATAGGTTTTGATACTCAAGATTATCAATTAAGCTTCAGTCCGTTGAATTTTATCAAAGGATCGCCAATAACGGAACCATGATTCTTAAATTACGTAAGACGGTGGCATTTGTGGGAATGATGGGGGCTGGAAAAACTGCCGTCGGCCGCGTCGTTGCGCAAAAATTAAATGCACCTTTTTTGGATTCCGATGTGGAAATAGAATTGGCTGCAAATATGTCTGTAAGTGAGATATTTTCTCGCGATGGTGAACAGTTTTTTCGAGATAGAGAAGCACAGATCATAAAGCGCCTGCTCAAATCAGAAACGTGTATCCTGTCTACTGGTGGCGGTGCCTTCGTTAATAAAGAAATTCGCAAAGCGATTTCAAGTCATGGAATGTCTATTTGGTTTGAAGCTGAACTCAATTTACTCTGGTCGCGTATCAAGAACAAAGAGAGCCGCCCTCTCTTGAAAACTCCAGATCCCTTTGAAACGCTAAGAAATATTTTTGAAAAGAGGCAGGATATTTATGCCTTGGCCGATACTTCTGTCATGGCCGACAAAGACTTAAGTATAGATGAGATGTCGGATCGCGTCATTGAAGCATTATTAATACGCCCAGACGTTTTGGAGGAACTTCATGACTGATAAAGTTCGAGTGGAGCTAGGTGTACGAGCCTATGATGTATTGATAGGCCATAGGCTTTTAGAGCGTAGCAGTGATTTTCTGAAACCTATTTTAAATCGTTCAAAGGTAGCAATTATTACCGATGAAACAGTTGCCGCGCTTCATTTGGGCTCTCTGGTTAATAATTTGTCACAGTCGGGTATATCCTGGGATGTCCTTAAGCTGCCAGCAGGAGAGGCAACAAAATCATGGAATTATCTGACGCATTGTGTTGATTGGCTTCTGAATCAAAGGATTGAAAGACAGGACGTTGTTATTGCACTTGGTGGTGGGGTGATTGGTGATTTAGTGGGCTTTGCGGCGGCTATTCTACGCAGAGGTATTAGGTTTGTTCAGATACCTACATCGCTTCTGGCTCAAGTTGACAGTTCTGTTGGAGGAAAGACCGGCATTAATGCCCGTCAGGGTAAAAACCTTATTGGCGCATTTCACCAACCCAGTCTCGTCTTGGTTGATATTTCAGTTCTTGAAACAATGTCCAAGCGAGATTTTCTAGCAGGCTATGGAGAGGTCGTAAAATATGGGCTTTTGGGTAACGCGCCGTTTTTTGACTGGCTAGAGAAATATGGGCTCGCGCTTGTGCAGGGGGACTCAGGCGCGCGGGCAGAGGCTGTGCGCACATCGTGCCAGATGAAGGCCGATATTATAGCCCGCGATGAGACAGAGAAAGGGGATCGCGCTCTTCTTAACCTTGGTCATACATTCTGTCACGCTTTTGAGGCGGCCACGGGCTACTCTGATAGGCTGCTTCATGGCGAAGGGGTTGCAATCGGCTGTAATCTGGCTTTTGAGCTATCGGCGCGGATTGGAATTTGTGCGCAAGAGGTTCCATCGCGTGTACGTGCACATTTAAAAGCGATGGGCATGAAGGTAGATCTATCAGATCTTGCAGGTTCACTCCCACCGGCCAAAGAGTTTTTTGAGCTTATGATGCATGATAAAAAAGTAATTGATGGCCAACTTCGCTTTATTCTAGTTCGCGATATTGGAGACGCTTTTGTTGCGACAAATGTGGAACCTGACAGCGTTCTTAATATTATTTCAGAGTCTTTAAGCATCAAAAGATAAGGCTTCTTTAATTCCTAAAAATAATTTACTTTCACATCATAAAAACAATACAGTGTAAAGAGCTTACAGTAATTTCCACACAACGGCTTAAAACGGTATCTCGTCATCGAGGTCTTTCGTAGCCGACAGCGATTGCCCAGTATCGCCCAAACCATACGAATCTGACCTGTCGCGATTATAGGATGCTCCTAGATCTTCGGAAAAGCCCACGCCTGTCCCGCCACCTTCACCTCGTGAGTCCAACATGGTTAACTCAGACCGATATGGGCGTAATACAACCTCCGTTGAATAACGATCTGCGCCGGACTGATCCTGCCATTTGCGTGTCTCAAGCTGGCCTTCAATATATACTTTTGAACCTTTGTGCAAAAATTGCTCAGCCACACGCACTAGGGGCTCAGAAAAAATAGCAACGCGGTGCCATTCAGTTTTCTCTCGGCGTTCACCCGTATTTCTATCTTTCCAGTTTTCAGAGGTTGCAATTGAAAGATTACAAACTTTTCCCCCATTTGAGAAGTTGCGAATCTCTGGCTCAGAACCCAAGTTACCTATCAACATAACTTTGTTTACCGAACCTGCCATCACGCCTCTCCCGTCGAATCTTTCAAGTCATTTTTGTTATATAGATCATTCATAATTGTTGAAGGAAAGAGAAATCCACCTGAAATTTAAAATTTTCGGCGTTGCAAAAGGCTTAAACTCGGCAAGTTTTTCTCAGAGGAAAATAGACTAAGTTCATCCCCAGACATAGCAAGTAATGTAGAATTAGCTGATATTTTTTCTCAAAAGGGATATTGGAAATTTTATTTTAGCTGGTTTAATGCCTAATAATTGGTAAACGATACTTATATCAGCAAATACAAGCCAGCTTGCCGGGCTTGTCAAAGAAATTTTGTTATGCGAACAAGCCGATTCAATAAGTGTCTTAAAAACTTTGAGGCCGGAGCTTATTGCCTAGCATTAGACTGCAGTAAAAATTATCTCCCCCTCGAAGGCGATGAAATAGGTCTTGACCCTGTCGAGGATTAGGGAGGATCCTAGCATGGTCTGTGATCAAAGCCTATGGGTTTAAATAAAGTAATTGGATAAGAGAGAATTTCTGACACATCTTAACCATCAAGGAGTGGATATGAGACAGACATTTGGAATCGGATTCAGGTAGTCCGAGAAGATCGTCAAAGACATTAAGCGGGCAACCCGCAAAGAGTATTCTTGCGAAGAGACGGTTAGGATTGTTCTGGACGGGCTACGTAGTTGCGACAGTATTGCCGAGCTGCGTTGCCTCTGGAGGTTTTGGTATAGGATTTACTACAAATGCTCAAAAGACTTTATCTCGGCTGGTAAGAACCGACCTCCTAGCGACACAGCAAGTGCAGCGACCGTAAACGAGGTTTCGGAGTTATGCTTCGAAGCCCGCGATCTGAAGGAAGTGGAGGCCGAACAAACGCTCGAGCTTTAACTTTTCAAAAAATGTATGATAAAGGATGATAGCGACCAAGAATGCGGTATGGCGCATCTGAGAAATTGGCTATTATCAAATAAGTTTAAGGCTAGTAGCTGTTTGCGCGACGGTCGCTGGCTAAGCTAGATATTCCCCGTACAACGTTCTACCCTGGTATCATCGGTATCTTAAGAGTGTCGTGGCTGGTTTGAAGGATCAATACCTTAAACCGAAGTATGTCTGGACAGCATTCCTCATGAGATCTGTCACAGGATTGCTGAGCTTGCGTTGAAGTAAACTGAACTTTCGACACGAGAACTGGTGGTGAAGTTCACTGACCGGGAAAGCTACTTTGTATCATAGGCTTGGCATTGAAGTTGCATGACTTGATCACCAGCCCTGCCTTCATTGTGATCAAAGCTGCCCGTGAGTTCAAAGATATGATGACTGGGATTAATCAACTGTGGCAGATGGACTTCACAGACACATATAAACCGGCTTTGTAGTTTTCGGGCTGCGACGTTTTTTTGTTGTCCACAAACCATGTCTGCTCAGCGATAATAACTCTAGTCACGTTTGTGGGGATCTGGTTAGATGGCTACAGTGTAAAGGCATCAAGAATTCCCGTGGCGCGCGCCATCATCTGCTGATCGAGGGCAAGATGGAGCGCTGGCATCAAACGCTAAAGAACTACGTTATTTTTGGAAAATTACTTCTTACCCGTTGATTTTGATGCTCAAATCACAGCCGTCGTATACCACTACAAATACAAGTGATACCATTATAGTCTGAACGAAGTCACACCCGCCAACTTCTACTTCGGGCTTGGCGGAGCCATTCCGAAACAACGAAAAAGGATCAAACAGAGGACATTCAAGTGCCGGCGCTTGCAATCCCGCAAGTTCGCCGCACGACACCATCAACAAAATGAGTAAAATACTCGTTTAATTTACGCAGCCTCTGTATCCGAAACCCCTGATGACGAATATCATGTTTCGTCAGTTTGTTATTTATTGAGGACAATAAATCTTTTTTTGATAGGTTAGGGGTCATAGTGTTTCATTTTTTGTTTGGTGAACGTAAGCACAGAATACTTCTTTAGCTTATTCTAGGTGTGTAGGATCTATTGTGTCCCAGTTCTTCATATTACTTCGAAACCATGTTCTTTGCCGCTTTGCAAATTGGTGCGTCGCGATGGTCGCATAATCCCTTGCTTCCTCTAAAGTCAATTTACCAGCCAAATAGGAAAAAATTTCTTTAGCGCCAATCGCTTTGGCGGATGGTAAGATTGAGTTCAAATGCTTAGAGTTCGTTTTGGCTTCTTCTAAGACGCCAGAGATCAACATTTTGTCAAATCTCTTTTTAATACGATCATTAAGCCAATCTTTATTCGCATCAAATAAGATAGTTGAGTAATTGCTAGATTTGAGGAGCGGTGGTGGTGTTTGGCTCTGCCATTGCAAAATTGAGCGCCCTGTTGATACAAAAACTTCCCAAGCGCGCTGAACACGCATTGGATTTTGTAGATCAAGACGTATTTGTGTTTCATAATCCAGATCTGAAATGAGAGACTTTAGTCCTTCGGTGTTCAATTTCTCTGCAGCTTTAGAGCGAATAATTTGTGGTATGGGTGGGATGTTAGCCAAGCCATTTGTTAAAGCTTTGAAGTAGAGACCTGTTCCACCAACAATTATTGGCCGATTTTCTTTTAACAAGTGAACCTTAATATCCGAAAGCCACTTTCCAACTGAATAATCTTTAGTTCCATCAACATGGCCGTACAGAGCATGCGGAACTGAGTTTTCTTCTTCCGCATTGGGTCGCGCCGTTAATACCCGCCAATTTGCATAGACTTGCAACGCATCTGCGTTCAAAATGCAACCGCCTCTCTTTTGCGCAATCGACATTGCAAGCGCAGATTTACCTGACGCCGTTGGACCGGCAATCAAAATTGGAACATCGCGCGGTATATCGGAAATCCAACGGGGAAGAGACATGCTTGCTAGACCTTTAACAATTAATCAAGTTATCCCAAAACACATCTTTTTTACGCAGGCGTCAATGATGCATTGAACTGAGATGGTTTTTAAGACACGTTCGAGATGCTAAATAATGGAAAAAGAGAGTAGCACATGCCCCCAATCGATTCCTCTGCCCTGACGTTCAAACGCGTTATGCTAAAGATTTCTGGCGAAGCATTAATGGGGGAGCAGGCATACGGGCTTCACCCTCCGACAGTGGAGCGCATCGCAAATGAAGTGAAAACTGTCCATGAACTAGGAGCCGAGATTTGTATGGTCATTGGCGGGGGCAATATTTTTCGCGGATTACAAGGAAGTGCGCAAGGCATGGAGCGAACGACAGCAGACTATATGGGCATGCTTGCAACTGTAATGAATGCACTTGCTATGCAAAGTGCCCTTGAAAGCCTTGATGTATATACTCGCGTAATAAGCGCTATTCCAATGGATCAGGTCTGTGAACCTTATATTCGACGCCGTGCGGTACGGCACTTGGAAAAAAAGCGGGTTTGCATATTCGCAGCTGGAACAGGCAACCCTTATTTCACAACTGATACAGCGGCTACATTGCGCGCTACAGAGATGGCATGTCAGGCGATTTTCAAGGGAACAAAAGTCGATGGAGTATATGATAAGGATCCTGAAAAGCATGAGGATGCCGTTCGGTATGACAATGTGTCCTATAATGACGTGCTCGCAAAACGCTTGGGTGTGATGGATGCCAGTGCCATTGCTTTAGCGCGAGATAATCGTTTACCAATCATCGTATTCTCTCTTGACGAACCGGGTGGCCTCAAAGGAATTCTTGCTGGTGAGGGTACCTATACTACTGTATCAGAATGAAATAAAAGTTTGGCTGGAAAATGAAGCGTTCTGGCTTTATGCAGGACAAATAAAAATAAGCAAAAGAAAAGAGATGTAGGACATGTCTGAGGATTTTATGCTTGATACAGATGGCATTGAGCGTCGTATGAATGGGGCTTTGTCCTCTCTGAAAACTGAATTTGCGTCTTTACGAACCGGGCGAGCATCTGGCTCAATGCTAGATTCGATTAATGTTGACGCATATGGTCAACGCACTCCAATTAATCAAGTAGGGACAGTTAATGTCCCAGAGCCAAGAATGGTTACGATTAATGTTTGGGATAAATCAATGGTTAGCGCGGTAGAAAAGGCAATTCGCGAAAGCGGGTTGGGAATTAATCCTCAGCTGAATGGCTCCATAATCATGCTACCTATACCAGAGCTTAATGAGGAACGTCGTCGCGAGTTTACTCGCGTAGCTGCACAATACGCTGAAAACGCCCGTATTTCAATCCGTAATGTACGACGCGATGCTATGGATCAGATTAAAAAAGCGAAATTAAATGGATTATCGGAAGATGATCAAAAGATTTGGGAAGATGAAGTACAGGACCTTACTAACCGCAACATTGGCTCTGTGGATGCAGCTTTGGAGTCAAAGCAAAAGGAAATCATGCAGGTTTAGGACAGTTATGTCGAAGTTATCTTCTCAAATATCAACTGCGAATCACGTTGCAATAATTATGGACGGCAACGGGCGATGGGCTCAATCTCGCGGTCGACCTCGTTTGTTTGGTCATCACGCCGGTGCTAAACGCATTCGAGAAATCGTTGAGGCCTGCCCAGAATTTGGCGTGAAATACCTTACAATTTTTGCGTTTTCTACAGAAAACTGGACGCGTACCCAAGAAGAAGTCGCTGGTTTGATGAAACTATTCCGGCGTTACATCATGCGAGAATCGCAAAACCTGAAAGATAGTGGAGTAAGAGTGCGATTCATCGGTGACAGAGTCCGTCTGGAGTTGAGCCTTGTGGATTTGATGGATAATCTTGAATTAATGACATGTGAAAATGACTTGGTACATTTGACGATTGCAATCAACTATGGTGGTCGCAATGAAGTAGCACGTGCAACAAGACGACTGGCCTATGACGTAAAGTCTGGCAGGCTGTCTCCTAAAGAAATCGATGAAGAAACCCTGCCCAAATATCTGGATACATTAGTTCTTCCTGATCCTGATCTTTTGATAAGAACTTCTGGAGAAGCGCGAATATCAAATTTTCTGCTATGGCAGGCAGCATATTCGGAATATGATTTTGTGGATACCCTTTGGCCGGATTTTACGCGAGAGATGTTTAAGCAAGCTCTTGAGAGATTTCGTAAACGCACCAGGAAATTTGGGGGCATCCTACAATGAGTTCTGAGCGCTGGAGCGATCTCTCAACAAGGGTCACGTCAGCGGCTTTTTTGTTTATAATTGGGATTATAGTAGTATGGTCTGGGGGCGTGTTGTTGGACTTGCTTTTAATTCTAATTGTTGCCGTGATGCATTGGGAGCTTAGTTCCATGCTTAATCGAATGTCAAAGCAAGCAAAATGGTTTAGTGCCTTTTGTGGTGCGTTCACAATATACTGGGCTCTTGATAATGAGAGTATGTTTGGTTGGATAATAATTCTGTTTATTGGAGCTGCCGTTCAAATTGGATTTTTCTTTGATGAGAAAAGAACAGGCTTCATCGTCTCTCTTGCAATTTTTCTGTGTGGCTATTTTTTGCATAGTTTTCGCTCAGACTTTGGCGTGGGATTCACCTTCTGGCTTATTGGACTGGTGATTGCTACCGACCTAGGAGGGTATTTTGGAGGTCGTCTCATAGGTGGCCCAAAATTAATCCCTCGAATTAGCCCTAAAAAAACATGGTCTGGTGCAGTGTGTGGATGGGTCAGTGCTTTGGCCGTCAGCTTTGGAGTTTTAAATTATTCATCTATAGAGGCCTCCCTTTTTTGCATTTTGACCCTCACAGTGTTGCTCTCGGTTGCTTCTCAAGTGGGTGATATCAGCGAAAGTGCCTTGAAAAGGACATGTGATATCAAAGACAGCTCTAACCTTATTCCGGGTCACGGTGGTGTTATGGATAGGTTTGACGGTCTTGTTGGGGCTAGCATTGTTTTGGGCCTCATCTCGCCTTTGCTGTTAAATATATGAAACATTTGAGCATCTTTGGTGCGACGGGATCGATCGGTCAAAGTACTCTAGATCTCGTAAGACGGAATAAAGAACTTTACTCTGTAGAAGTACTCACTGGCGGGCGTAATCTGGATCGTCTGGTAGATAATGCATTGGAATTTCGGCCTAAGATTGTTGTGACTGCTTATGAAGATACATATCAGGAGCTGAAGGAGAGGCTCTCTGGCACTGGTATCGAGGTTGGGTCTGGGGTAAACGGTATCAACGACTCCGCAAGTTTGCCAGTTGATTGGGCTATGTCTGCGATTGTAGGGGCTGCTGGGCTAGAACCAGGACTAAGAGCAATGCAATCTGGCGCGGATTTGGCGCTTGCCAACAAGGAAAGCATGGTTGCCGCAGGGCCTTTGATGAGGCAAACTTCTTTCGAAAATGACGTGGCTTTATTGCCCGTAGACAGTGAGCACTCAGCAGTCTTTCAAGCGCTGATTGGAGAGGATCGTAAAGCCATTGAACGTGTAATTCTCACGGCATCAGGAGGCGCATTTAGAGACTGGAGCTTGGCAGAGATTACCGCGGCAACCCCAGAGCAGGCGGCTACGCATCCAAACTGGGATATGGGTCAGAGGATTACAATAGACAGTGCTTCAATGTTTAATAAAGCACTGGAGGTAATTGAAGCAAAGGAGCTTTTCAATTTAAGTGCAAGCCAGATAGAAGTCGTGGTACATCCGCAATCTATGCTACATGCGCTCGTTGGGTTTCAGGATGGAGGATTGATGGCACATATTGGTCCGGCGGATATGCGTCACGCAATCGGCTTTGCCCTGAATTATCCTAACAGAAGCTATTTGCCCGTTGAAAGGTTAGATTTGGTGAAAATTGGGCGATTTGATTTTAGTGCACCAGATTTAGTAAAATACCCTGCCCTTCGGTTGGCCTATGATGTTCTGGAGCTGGGTGGATTTTCAGGTGCTGTTTACAATTCTGCGAAAGAGATTGCATTGGATGCCTTCATCGCGCAACGCATTGGTTTTTTGGACATGGCTAAGGTTGTTGAGGCTGTCCTCGAACGAGTTTTTATCAAGAGCATGAGCAAAGAAAATATTTTCTGTCTTGAAAATGTCTTGAACATGGATCACACCGGCCGAATATATGCTAAAGAAGAAATTGAAAAAAAATTTTAGATGTTTGTAGGAGTGCTCCTTGGACTTGACGTCAATATTACCCGCCTTTGGCGGGTTGTCTTATACACTGTTGGCTTTCATCGTGTCACTTTCAGTGATTGTATTTGTTCATGAGTTCGGTCACTACATCGTTGGGCGCTGGTCCGGCATAAAAGCAGAAGTGTTTTCGCTTGGGTTTGGACCAGTTTTGATATCTCGCATTGATCGCCGAGGTACCCAGTGGCAGTTTGCTTTGATCCCTTTTGGAGGATACGTAAAATTTCTTGGAGATAAAGATGCAGCAAGTACTGGCGGTCATCAAGAATTAGATTTTCTAAACACTGAGGATAGGCGAAAATCTCTGCATGGTGCTCCACTTTGGGCGCGTACGGCAACCGTTGCAGCAGGACCATTATTCAACTTTATCCTATCTATCGTAATTTTCTCCAGTATTGCATTTTGGCAGGGGCAAGCAAGGGATCCTTTAACGGTCGGATCACTTTACCCAGTGCCTTATGAACATGGCCTGAAAATAGATGATGTGTTACTGCAAATTAATAGCGTAGACGTCCCTTCGCTTCTTGATCCAGAGGCGCTGTCGGAATTTTGGGGATCTATGAGTGATTCCGACTACTATGAATATAAAGTTCTTCGCAATAAACGAGTTGTTTCTGTGGAAGGTCCTAACCTAACTTTAGCAAGGGTTGAACAAGTGGTACCTCGGTCTGCGGCTGCAGATGCTGGCATCAAGCCTGGGGACGTCATATTTCAGATAAACGATACAAAAATCCTCCGGTTTGACGAACTGAAAGCACACGTTGAGAGGTCGAGTGGAGCCTCGCTTGATTTGGCAATTTGGCGAGAAGGTCATGTCGTTTATCTAAAGTTGTTGCCGAAGCGTGTTGATGAACCGCTAGAGCACGGTGGTTTCCAAACGGTATGGCGGATAGGTATTGTTGGTGGTCAATTCTTTTTTGCACCGAAAGTCACTACGCTTAAAGCCAGGCACGCGTTGTCGTTCGGGGCGCAAAACACTTGGCGCATCATAACAGGATCCGTTGACGGCTTATATTATATAGTTACCGGCGCTATAAGCAGTTGTAATTTGTCTGGCGTAATTGGAATAGCGGAGACTTCAGGCCAAATGGCTCGCCAAGGGGGAGAAAGCTACATATGGTTTATCGCACTCTTATCGGCTGCAGTTGGGATTGTAAATTTATTCCCAGTACCCGTCTTGGATGGGGGCCATTTAGTATTCTTTGCTTATGAGGGCATTGTTGGACGTCCGCCTGCAACTCAATTCTTGAATGGACTTATGATGGTAGGATTTACCTTGGTAATATCATTTATGCTTTTTGCACTTGCAAACGATATATTATGTTGATTCTACGCGAAAGTTAAGGGTCGAAAAGCAAATTTGCTATTTTGACAAAATGCTACATTCACGGTACCTAGTCTGTGAATAAATCTTGAGCGGAATACTATTATGAGCAGAATGGGACAAAATTTTAGAGATTCTACCATTAAAGGTTTTTTGGATAGTTTGACAGGCGCGCTTTTAGTCGTGAAGATTATAATTCTTAGCGCACTTTGTCACTCGACGGCTACTTGGGCACAAGACTATAATTTTTCCAATATTCTGGTTGAGGGAAATCGCAGAATAGAGTCGTCGACAATCCAAAGCTATTCGGGTCTAGAAGCATCTCAGGCTGTAACTGGGGCGGAACTGAACAGCGCTTATCAGGATATTGTTGCCAGTGGGTTATTTGAGTCTGTAGAACTTCTTCCGTCGCGGTCAAACTTGGTAATTAAAGTCAAAGAGTTCCCAACAATAAATCGCGTCGCTTTTGAAGGTAACTCCAAACTTAAAGACGACGTATTGAAGGGGTTGGTAAAAAGTCAGTCCCGAAAAGTATTTAATCCTACACATGTAGAGCAGGATCGTGGCTTAATTACAAACGCCTACGCTGATATGGGGCGGTTAGCAGCCACTGTTGAAGCTAAAATCATTCGGCAATCCGATAACCGTGTCGACTTAGTTTTCGAGATTTTTGAAGGTGGATTGGTTGAAATTGAACGAATCGGATTTGTTGGAAATCGGGTCTACACAGACAAAAAACTGCGTCAAGTTTTACAAACTAAGCAAGCAGGTCTTTTGCGTAGTTTTATCCAACGCGATACATTTGTGGAAGACAGAATTGAATTTGATAAACAAATTCTGTCTGATTTTTACAAGTCAAGAGGCTATATCGACTTTCGAATTAATTCTGTAAACGCAGAATTTTCACAGGAACGTGACGGATATTTCATTACCTTTAATATAAGGGAGGGTCAGCAATTCAAAGTGGGTTCGATTAATGTACAGAGCAACCTCTCTAATATTGATCTGGCGGCTTTTTATAACGTTTTAAAAATGAAAAAAGGGCAAGTTTATGAGCCAATGGCTTTGGAAAATGACATCGCCCGGATGGAGCGCTACGCTAATCAAGAAGGTTTAGAATTTATTACAGTCAGTCCCAAGATATCACGTGACGATTTAAACCTTTCGCTGAATATGATCTATGTATTAGATCGAGGCCCACGTCTATTTGTTGAAAGAATTGATATAGAGGGAAACACTGCAACACTTGACCGTGTCGTTCGACGTCAATTTAGAATAGTGGAGGGCGACCCCTTCAATGCCAGAGAGATTAGGGCGAGCGCCCGTCGCATTAGAGCACTTGACTTTTTTGCTGATGCCAGTGTTACAACACGAGAAGGAAGTGGATCTGAGAAAGTAATTATTGACGTCAAGGTCGTTGAAAAACCAACTGGATCTCTCAACTTTGGCGCGGCCTATTCTACGGCAGCTGGTATAGGTGGTACGATAGAGTACAGTGAGAAGAACTTTCTTGGCAGAGGACAGTCCTTAAGTTTCAAAGTAAACGCAGGCACTGGTAACCAAACGTATTCATTCGATTTTTCAGAACCTTCTTTTCTTTACCAAGATTTGGGGCTTTCACTTGGCGCGGCATATCGCGAAACTCAACAACAGTATTCAGATTATAACACCACAGCCATGCAGATTCAGCCGCAAGTTTCTTTTCCAATCAGTGAAGAGGCGAGTATGGCGGCTCGTTACTTTTACAGTGCTTCAGAATTATCCGCAATCTCTACTTCTGGTGGTAAAATTGTCAATTTGGAACAAAATCTTGGTCGAGTTAGTCAGTCAGGTGTTGGATATACTCTGAGTTACGATACCCGCAGAATTGGTTTAAATCCAAATGCGGGTATACTTTTAAGACTTCGCCAGGATTTTAGTGGACTTGGTGGAGATACAAAGAGTATTAAAACGACGGCCCGCTTTTCAGGCGAATTGAAGGTCCTAGGAGAAGAAGTTACACTAATAAGTACACTTGAGGGTGGAATTTTGTCTTATGCTACTGGACAAAGTCGCGTGACTGACCGCTTCTCGATGGGAAGTAATGTGATACGTGGTTTTAATCCTGTGGGTATTGGTCCCAGGGAATATGATTTAGATGCTGGTGTGAATGATGCCTTGGGAGGCGATAAGTATGGCGCCATGCGTCTCGAAGCAATGTTTCCTCTGGGAATTCCAGAGGAATATGGCATTTCTGGAGGCATTTATTACGATATTGGGAATCTTTGGGGTTTAGAGTATAGCGGCGAAGAATATCAATTGAAATATGAGTCCGGTAGTTGGCGTCAGTCGGCTGGCGTATCAATTTTCTGGAAAACTCCGATTGGTCCATTAAGGTTTAACTTTTCTCGCGTAATTGCTAAACAAGCCCTCGATGTAGTGGACGAGTTTGAGTTAACATTGGCAACAAACAGGTTCTAAAGGTGGTGACTTGCGCCAAAATAACCGTGATACTTGCAGCGTTTCTAATTTGCGTTGGGGCACCAAGTACGCGGGCGCAATCGGGCGACAATTCACCGATCTTCTTCAATGTTCTTGTTATTGACGTTAATAAACTTATCAATCAAAGCAACGTTGGACAAGCCTTAAAAGCTCAACATGAAAAAGCCAAATTTTCACTTGATAATGAATTTGACAATCTAAAAAAGGAACTGATTTCAAAGGAACAACGGCTTAGTAAAATTAGAGCTGATACAGATGTTGCTGAATTTCGCCAGATGGCAAAAGAGTTTGACCAAAGGTCTACTGAGGTGCGCGAGGCCTACATCGAGCGTCAGAAAAATATTGATCTCGTTTTTAACCTAAGTCGCCGCAAGCTATTCGAAGCATCAGTTCCGTATCTGAAACAAATTCTGAACAAAAATAATGCGTCTGTGTTGATTAGGAAGGATCAGACAGTTTTGTCTGCAAATAGTGTTGATGTTACTGATATTGCAATCAATACTATCAATGAAAACCTTAATACAAATGCTTTTCTTGAGGCCAAATAGTCAATTTGAAAGAATTTCTGTTTCAAACTTTGGGTCCTAATAGACGCAAAGCTTGCCGGCTATTGGTTGGCTTGATAATCCTGTATGCAAGAAAATAAAAAGGACAACTTATGACAGATAAGCTCTTGACGGCGGATATCGACCTTATCCAGAAAATATTGCCTCATAGGTATCCATTTCTGTTAATTGATAAAGTTGTAGATATCGATGGAACGAAAATGGCAACTGGAATTAAGAATGTCACTTTTAATGAACCACATTTTCAAGGCCATTTTCCGGGTGTACCAATAATGCCTGGCGTTACTATTGTTGAGGCAATGGCACAAAGTGCTGCAGTGATGCTTGGAACAGCCCTTGATTTGGCAAATAAAGACCTTCTCGTTTATTTTATGAGTATAGATAAATGCAAGTTTCGTCGCAAAGTAATACCAGGCGATGTCTTGAAGTTATTCGTAAATACTCTGCGTGGAAAACCGGGTGGTAAAGTTTGGCGATTCTCGGGTCGAGCATCCGTAGACGGGGAAATGGCGGCGGAGGCAGAATTTACTGCGATGATGGATATGCCTAAGGAGGCGTCAGAGTGACCCAGAATAATGTCCATCCAAGTGCTGTTATTGAAATGGGTGCTAGCGTTGGTAAAGATTGTCAGATTGGACCTTTTTGCCATATTGGCTCGGAAGTGACACTCGGAGACCGCGTGACACTTAAAAGTCATGTTGTCGTTACTGGAATAACAGAAATTGGCGCAGATACTGAGGTATTTTCCTTTTCTGTACTCGGCGAAATTCCGCAAGACCTTAAGTTCAAAGGTGAGAGAACAAAACTAGTGATTGGCGCGCGCAATAGAATTCGGGAGCATGTGACAATGAATACTGGCACCGATGGGGGTGGCGGAGTAACTTCTGTAGGGGATGATTGCCTATTCATGGCAGGGTCGCACGTTGCTCATGATGTTCAGATTGCAAATCGCGTGATCTTGGTTAACAGTGTTGCAATCGGGGGACATTGTCTGCTTGAAGATGATGTGATTGTTGGTGGATTGTCTGGTGTCCATCAAAATGTGCGCATAGGTAAGGGTGCTATAATAGGTGCAGTCACAATGGTTGCAAATGATGTGATTCCTTATGGTCTCGTTCAGGCCCCACGCGGTGAGTTGGACGGTTTAAACCTCATTGGTTTAAAGCGGAAAGGCGCGCCACGTAGTGATATTATGGCTTTGCGCGCAGCGTTTCAAATGTTAGCTCAGGGAGATGGGACATTTCAGGAGAGATCTCGTCGCCTTGGGGAAGAAACCGAGAGCGAGTACGTCAAAAAGATAGTCGACTTTGTGACAGGTGCCACAGAGCGTTCTTTTATCACACCGGGACAGTGAAATGGTGAACCGAGTAGCAATCTTAGCCGGTGATGGCGCATTGCCATTGCTTTTGAGTGTTGCTATGCCAGATGCCGTCCGCGTTGTATTTCGAGGATCTTCACATCAATTTGAAGTCGACGATTCTATTTGTGAGGCACGATTCGAACAACTTGGAGAATTGTTTAAAACCTTAAAAAAAAAAGGTGTTGCAAAAATTGTTCTGGCTGGGTCGATGTCACGGCCTGTTTTGAACCCGCATGAGTTTGACAACTTAATGCGGGGAGTCGCGGCTCAACTCTTTGAGAAACTGCGTCACGGTGATGACGCCTTGCTGCGATTTGTTTTGGAGCTTTTTGATCAGAATGGTTTTTCTATAATCAGTGCGGCACAGGCGCTTCCTGAGCTTGTGACGAAGCCTGGTTTTTTAACTGGATCCGAGCAAGTTTACAATGAGAGGGATATCTATAAAGCTGATCAATTACTTGCACTAATAAGCTCTGCAGATATTGGTCAGGCTGTAGTCGTGGAGAATGGGCTTGTCCTTGGAGTTGAAACTTTACAAGGCACTGACCGTCTTTTGCAATTTGTTGCAGAAACTGAACCCAAACTAAGAGATGGTCGAAAAATGGGCGTTCTTGTCAAACGTCCAAAAAAACAACAAGATTTACGAGTTGATATACCGAGCATTGGACCGGATACTATAAAAGCTGTGTCCAAAGCAGGTCTTGCAGGTATTGTGATCTCTCCTTACAAGGTGCTCTTAATTGAGCGTGAAAAAATGCTTTATTTGGCCACGCAAAAGAATATTTTTATTTTAGCTCAAGAACCAACCTTATGAATTTTTATGTCATAGCTGGAGAGCCTTCTGGTGATCGCTTAGGGGCATCTCTCATAAAAGGTTTGGATAGTATTCTTAACCAGCCAGCAAATTTCATCGGAATTGGCGGTCCGATGATGAAAGATTTAGGCGTAGATAGTTTATTTCCGATGGAAGATATCACCATTATGGGAATTGGAGAAATTTTAGCTAGATATCGCTTTTTAAAAAGCCGCATTTTTCAAACGGCTAAAGCGATTATAGATGCGCGTCCAGATGCATTAATTACAATTGATTCACCGGAGTTCAATTTACGTGTTGCTGAGCTTGTTAGAAAGAAAAGCGATATTCCCATTATTCATTATGTAGCGCCTACCGTTTGGGCATGGAGAAGTAAACGAGCTTTTAGAATGGCGAAGTATGTGGATCATGTCCTTGCACTGCTACCGTTTGAACCTCATTATATGCGAGAGGCGGGGATGAGTTGCGATTTCGTAGGCCATCCGGTTGTAGAAGAACCCGTTGCTAATCTAAATGCCGCAGCTGCTTTTCGCGCACAATACGATATCGGTGACGCACCTTTGGTGCTGTGTTTGCCTGGATCAAGAAGCTCTGAAATTAAGTATTTGGCACCGATTTTTGGTCGAACAATTGCTGAGCTTAAAAAGGCATTACCGCGATCAAAGGTTGTTGTACCTGCGGCAGAAACTGTAGTATCGGAACTACGTGCTCAAATTTCCAATTGGCAGGATGATGTTATAGTACTGGATCCACGAGATCACAGCCCCGATCAAAGTCTACTGGACAAACAAGGCGCGTTCAGGGCGGCCGATGTTGCTTTAGCCGCCTCGGGAACTGTATCGCTGGAATTGGCTGCAAACGAAACGCCAATGGTAATTGGTTATGACATGGGATGGCTGTCGCGTCAGATTATAGGTCGAATGGTAAAAACAGATACAGTTACGCTTGTAAATTTAGTGTCCAAGACCCGTCACATTCCCGAATATATAGGTAAAAACTGCACATCTAAAAGCCTTGTAGCTGCATTACAAAAAACGTTAAATTCGCCCAAGGATCAGCTTGCAGCGATGCGAACCACTATGGATTTGCTTGGAAGAAAACAACGTCCTCCTGGCGAGAGGGCAGCGGTCTCAGTTCTGAATTATTTGAATGTATAAGAAATCCTGATCCAAACTAGTACTAGGTCATAAGGAATTTTGTTGAGTTATCTTCTCACAGTTGTTGTTTTTTCAAAAGCGGCGGTAAAACCTTTTAATGAAATGCCAAAGGTAATTGGCGTGTTAGGTTGCGATATATGTACGACGGAAATGTAGGCTTGAGTGCCCTTTTTCAGAATATTAACTTCGTTCGCGTTTAGTCCGATGCTAACAATACAACCAATGGCATTACAAAAGCTATAAGGATATTGTTTGACGTTCTCGTCATCGAAAGAAATAGTGAGAGGGATCGTCAAAAGGGTTTCCAAGGGTACAATAATATTGGCTCCTGCGACAATGCCATTATCGTTGGTGAGACGGAGTATAGATATCTCGCTCATTGGTTGCTGTTGTTTGTTCAAAAGAAGTTGGGTCATCTCGCATATTTCAAAGCCATCTTCGCCCCGCACGCATTCTAAAGACCAGTCGGCAATTCTGTCTGCAATATACGGTGCACCAATTTTAGGAAGATTCAATGGGACGTCCAATGATAAGGAATCTGCCTCCTCTTGCCCTACACTTGGGTGTGAAAAGGCTAAGAAAATTACACAAATACCAAAAGCATTTTTAAACTTCATTTCTAGTTTCTCCAGATGGTATTCAGCCCAATACCACGTTAATAAATTATTGTCAGTAACCTATTCAGTGTATTTTTTAACTTATTAGAATTGATTTTTTTGCTTAATTTTTCTTCATTAACTATCAATAATTGCATGATTAAATTGTTATTTTGTAGATTAGAAAAGTCGCTCAATAAGTCACCAAGTCAAATTTTTATCCTTGTTAAAAGCACCGACTTTAAAGCAAGAATATGATGATAACATTTTTTCCTAATACAAATGAATTTTTTATTTTCGCTCTTGCATAATAAAAAAAGGCAAACAACTGATCAAGCTAATCCTTTCAGTGCGAAAATTACCCCGAAAATATGCTATTTTATCATGATTTCGTTTTTAGATAAAAGTATTAAAAATCTGTTCTTTAATCAGTACACGCGCGGTATTTTTTTGCCCAGTAAAGATCAAAAGCAATTGGCTTGATTTAAGTTTTAATTTTACAATAAATAGCTGAAATATGTTACATTGGCGTACAAAAGATTAACTAATAGCGCGAGCGTTTTTCAAACCTTGGAAGCATTGCAGAAAAATCTTTCCCGTCGCCATCCTCATCAAAGACAAACTCTTCGTATAACTTTAAAGCCATTTGACCAATTGGTGTATCTGCATCAACTAGTTCGGCAGCTTTTTGGCTAAGTTGCAAGTCCTTAACCATTAATTCTGATGCAAATCCAGGCTTGTATTCGTTATCGGAAGGTGATGTTGGCCCTATGCCAGGGGCTGGGCAATAATTGTTCATTGTCCAACTGTAGCCAGAGGATGTGCTCACAACATCAAACATTGCCTGGCGGTTTAGACCTAATTTATCTGCCATTGCAAAAGCTTCGCATGTTACAATCATTGTTGCTCCAAGGATCATATTGTTGCAGATTTTCGCTGCCTGCCCATTACCAGAAGGTCCGCAATGGACTGCTTTTTGCCCCATAACTTCAAATAGCGCTTTAGCTTTAGTGAAGCCTTCCTCTGATCCTCCAACCATAAATGTTAAAGTGCCGGCTGATGCGCCACCAATGCCGCCAGAAACAGGTGCATCTATTGGTATAATCCCTTTGGCTTCAGCCAATTTGGCAACGTGTCGCGCACTTTCGACATCCACAGTGGAGCAATCCAAGAGCATTGCGCCTTTGGTCATATTGTTGAGTACTTGATCCGCAACGGATTGAAGGATCACTCCATTTGGCAGCATGGTTATAACGCAATCAACACCAATCGCGGCTTCTGCCGCTGAAGTGGCCATTGAGATACCATCTAAGTTGGCCGACACAGTATCAAAGCCGATAACCTCATGTCTGTCTTTGAGAAGGTTAAGAGCCATTGGTTTGCCCATGTTCCCTAATCCAATAAATCCAATTTTCATGACTATTCTCCCTATAATCGCAATTTGTTTTTGCCAAATGGCGCAAGCATGCGCCCAATCGCGTCCGCGGGGACGCCCATTATTGCGTGTTTCCAATCTGGCTTGCGATCTTTGTCAATGATAGCCGCCCTTATTCCTTCTATAAAGTCGCCATACTCCATTGAGCGCGCAGTAAAGCGGTATTCCCAATTAAGCGCTTCGTGAAGTCCACCGCTCGATGTACGCAAATGGTCTATTATATGCAGAGCACAAGCCATTGATAAGGGTGAATTTCGGCGCATCGCTTTGAGCGCATTTTGCGCGAATTTGCTATCGTCGTCGATTAGGCTTGTGACTATATCTGCAAGAATAGGGGTGCCAAAAAACCTATTAATGGAATCAATTTGGCCCTTAAGGACTCCATCCGGTGGGGTTTGATAATAAGACTGTAAGATTGCAATATTGCCCGTCTCTTCTAACTCTTTAGTTAGTTTAACCCAGCTATTTTGCACAATAAAATTATCTGCAAAGCCTACATAAATAGCATCACTTGGCCCCATCCTCTGGGCTGTTAATCCAAGATAGGCACCTACATGTCCAGGCGCGCGTGCCAGAATGTCAGAACCGCCTACATCTGGGACAAGACCGATACCGCATTCTGGCATCGCAATTTGGCTACTTTCACTTACGATCCTATGGCTTCCATGACATGATATTCCAACACCTCCGCCCATGGTAAAGCCTTGCATTAGGGCAACATAGGGTTTGGGGTAATCAGAGATAAGAGCATTGAGTCTGTATTCATCTGCCCAAAACTGCTGTCCGAATTTGAAATTTCCCGCTTTACCGGTGTCGTAGAGTTCAGCAATATCACCCCCGGCACAAAATGCCCGATCGCCAAGCGCGTCGATCACAATCAAGTCAATAGTGTCATTCTCGCGCCATGCAAGCAGAGCATGCTCAATTGCGTTGCACATATCATAAGTTATTGCATTCAGCGCATTTGGCCTTTGTAATGTAATACGCCCGGCACGTTTTTTTACACGGATATCGATGTCTTTCATCTATCTGCCAGCATCTGTCGAGAGACGATCATTCGCATAATTTCGTTAGTACCTTCGAGAATTTGATGAACTCGAAGATCTCGCACGATCTTTTCTATTCCGTAGTCCGCAAGATATCCGTAGCCGCCGTGTAATTGCAAACAACTATTGGCAACGTCAAAGGCCGCATCGGTTACATATATTTTCGCCATTGCACAAAATTTGGTTGAGTCTGACGCCTTAGTGTCTAGTTTCCAAGCTGCTTGTCGCAAAAAGATACGGGCAGACTGCAATTTAATTTCCAATTCGGCAAGCTTGAATTGCAAGGCTTGAAATTGATCGAGGGTTTTCCCAAATGCCTTTCGCTCACCCATGTAAGATAGCGTTTGGTCTAATGCGCTTTGTGCGCCGCCAAGTGCGCTTGCAGCAATGTTCAAACGCCCTCCGTCAAGGCCTGCCATCGCATACGTAAATCCCTTGCCTTCGTCTCCCAGCAAATTTTGGGCAGATATTTTACAATCATCAAACTGAACTTGTGATGTGGGCTGTGACCGCCATCCCATTTTCTCTTCAAGTGCGCCATAACTTAAGCCCTTAGTACCAGCTTCCACAATAATAGCGGAAATACCTCTAGGGCTGTTATCCCCGGTGCGGCACATCACTATATATGCGTCAGAATAAGAGCCCCCTGAAGTAAAGGCTTTGGTGCCAGTCAGGTGATAACCTTCGTTACTGCGGGTCGCCCTCGTGGTCAAAGCAGAGGCATCTGATCCTGATCCCGGCTCTGTTAGGCAATAACTAAAAACTTTGCGCATTGAGCAAAGATCAGGAAGCCATTGCGCTTTACTTTCTGGACTGCCGTAAGCATCAATCATTCCACCGCACATATTGTGAATAGACAAAAAGGCTGAAACAGATGGACAGGACATGGCGAGAGCTTCAAAAACTAGCGTCGCGTCAAGTCTACTGAGACCCGAACCTCCGCAGTCTTCACTTACATAAATACCGCCAAGTCCCAATTCGGCAACTTTTGGCCATAAAGTTTTAGGAATAAGGCCTTCGCCTTCCCACTGACGGGCGAAAGGCGCAATACTAACTTGCCCAAATGCCAGGGATGTGTCCCAGATTGAAGTCTGCTCTTCGCTCATTGAAAAATGCATTATCATCCTTTCCTTGGTTCCGGTTCGCGTTATCCAGAATTGAAGTGCACGCTTGGCGCAAACTAGGACTTTTTTCGCTGCGATTGCAAGTGCGAGGGGGGTGATTTACTTTGGAGGTAGGTTATGTGCTAGCGCACCAAAAATAATCGATATGATCACGGTAGGCAGTGTTTCTTATGTCTCAGTATCCGCCGCTGGCTTAGTTTTCCAGTGTGTTATCGAATTCAAAAATCGGCGTGCTTCAATTTTGGGATCTGTTAGTTTAGATTTGTCTTCTCCCGGATGAAAGCGGGCTCTGGTCGCTGTTGGCATAGGCCTTGGCTCCAGAATGTAGATCTTAGGACCCGTGCGTACATTTTCAGAAGCCCATATATGGGCCAAAGCAATTTGAGCCGCTTTACTGGCTCCATATGCAGAAAAGAATTTTTTCCCAGCTTTAGAATCGTCAAAGAAAAGTGCGGTTGATGTGTCTTTTAAGAGGGGAGCTATGAAGGGGATTAGAATGCCAGTTGCAGTTACATTGACGGCAATTGATTTTTCCCAGTCTTTGGCATCCAGTGTTGCCGCTGGCGTCAATGGTGCAACGTGAATCGCTGTATGAATCCAAAAATCTATACTGCCCCAACGTTCAAAAAGAGATCTGCACAGATGGGCCATTGCCTCTTTTTGCGTAATATCCATTGGCGCCAAAGTAGTTTTTCCACCTTTTGCTTGTATTCTATCGTCCAGTGCTTCAAGCGCACCAGTGGTGCGGCCCACGGCAACAATATGGTGCGTATGCGCAAGACTTTCCGCGAAGGCTGCGCCCAGTCCCCGAGATGCGCCTGTAATTAATGCTACTTTTTTCCTCATAATGACCTGATGAGCAATTAATCATCAAAGGTCAAGCAAAGCAGGAAACTGAACTCTGATCGCTTTAGATAAACAGAAACCCAGTGTTTGAGCTTACTCACTAGACTACTCAGACACTTAACAGAAATTAGATGGCACTTTTGTTCATTAAGGTTCATCGTTTTGTTTTTAGCTATTATGAAGATCGTTCATCAACGGTACATTCCACGAAGAGGTGTATTCAGGAAGTGCACTTACCTTTTCGCTGACCCGGTTGCTCATTTCCAGACCTTCGAGATAATCCTCATCAATATCGCCTGCGATATATTTCCCATCAAAGCAAGAACAATCAAAATGTTTAATTGACTTGTTACCTTCGCGTGCTGCCCAGATTAAATCTTGTAAGTCTTGGTAAAATAAAGCGTCTGCACCGAGTTCGCTGCAAATTTCATTCTTTGTAAGCCCATTTGCGACAAATTCTTTTTTTGTGGGCATATCTATGCCGTAGACATTTGGGAACTTTACTGGGGGAGATGCACTTGCAACATAGACCTTTTTTGCTCCCACATCACGACACATCTGAACGATTTGTTTGATTGTGTTTCCTCTAACAATCGAGTCATCAATTAACAAAACATTCAGTCCATCAAATTCAAGCGGGATGGCATTTAATTTGCGCCGTATAGACTTTTGTCGCTCGGATTGTCCTGGCATTATAAACGTACGCCCCACGTAACGGTTTTTTACAAGTCCCTCTCGGTAGCGGATGCCGGTTGCCTTTGATACCTCAAGAGCAACCGGACGCGCAGAATCTGGTACTGGAATAATGCTGTCTATTTGCAAAGCGGCGGCGTCAATTTGCTTTGCAAGTGCTTGGCCCATGCGCAATTGCGTCTTATATACCGAAATGCCGTCGAGCATTGAATCTGGACGTGCCAAATAAACATACTCAAATATGCATGGACGCAGTTCACCCTTGGCCGCCTGGAAGCTATGCATTGTCCCCTCAAAGTCAATCAACACAGCCTCGCCAGGGTAAACATCGCGCAGTTTTTCAAACCCTGTTATACCAAATGCAACGTCTTCGGAGGCAAAAGCGTAGTCATTCCCCTGACCATCAACCGTTCTGGTCGCAACTGAAAGAGGCCGGATGCCATTTGGATCACGGAAAGCCAAAAGCCCAACGCCGTCTATCAGCGCGACAACTGAATAGGCACCTTGGATGCGTTCCATTGTGAGTTTAACACCTTCAAAAACGTTTTTCGCTGGGTTTTGGGAACCATTCTTTTTGATACTATCAAAAATTTTATCCGCAAGAACGTTTAGCAAAATTTCGGAATCTGACATTGTGCGCAGGTGGCGACTATATTTGCGGGTTACTTTTTTTCTCTGCTCTTCTGCATTTGTTAGATTGCCGTTGTGTATAAGGTAAATTCCATAGGGCGCATTCACGAAAAAAGGTTGAGCGTTTGAGGCACTCAGCGACCCTGCCGTTGGGTAGCGTACATGTCCTATCCCCGTTTTTCCATTTAGAGTTTTAGCGTCTCGAGCATGGAAAACATCTTTAACAAGACCATTGTTTTTTTGTTCTTTAAAAAACTCACCGTCATATGTGACGACCCCTGCAGCATCTTGACCGCGGTGTTGAAGCATCAACAATCCATCATAGATTTCGCCAAAAGCTTCTTTATTGCGGTTCGCTATTCCTAAAATTCCACACATTAAAAGGGTCCTATTGATATATTTGGGTTGAGCTGTCTTTTGGATTGCATTAGTTGAGTCTCATAGATCATGGCTTAAGATAAGCCATATTTGATGTGGCAAAATAAACTTAGCCTTACTTAATTTGCATCTATCCATAAAATACTTATAGTAAGTAGAAAAGTTCCTATTGTCCGTGGTTATATCGTAAAAAAGACAAGAGTTCGGCTTATTTTTGAGTACCAAGGATAAAGGCTCCGACTCGAACATATATTTCTAAATTACTCTTAAAGTGTTTCGCAGGTTGTGTCATTAAAGTTTCATTGACGATTAATGTTGGTACATTTACCAGGCGTATGCTGCATAGAGGTACTTAATCAACTTCGCACGCGGAGACCAAGTTCTCGTATTTGGTAGTGATCCATCCCAATGCACGCTCGGGATTGCGCTTCTCTATATTTGTCACAACATTTCCAAATATAATCGCGGATCTGCTTTCATCAACCAAGGCAAAACTATCTGAGCTAAAGATAGATTTATAGGCAAAAAACATAACTCCAATCACGGCAATACCGCGCAGAGCGCCAAATAAAAATCCTATAGCACGATCAATTCTACCCGCGGCGGTTTTATCAATCAATGAGGTCAGCAATGGTGTGAAAAATGATATAATGACCAGTGCAACAGCGAATACGGCTACAAATGATGCGATTATTGCCAACTCACAGCTATCTGCCAAAATTGGACCAATCATGGGAACTTCTTTGACCAATGGCTTGACTTGAGGCGCAAAAATGAATGCTAGGAAAGCTGCCACAATCCATCCAACGATTGCCATAGTTTCTCTAACTACGCCGCGTGAGTAGGCGAGTATTGCGGATAAAAAGACAAGGAACAAAACAGCTCCGTCAATAATATTAACTCCTTCCATTTAAGCACCGTCCCAATTTAGGCAATTTTATTTTCCTTCAAATGCGTCCAATACAACTGATACAAGATCATTTGCTTTCTCTATTTCCATATCCTTAACGTCTATTTGTTTTTTGTGTCGAGGTGCCATGGCCTTTGAGAAGCCTAGTTTACGGGCTTCTTTCAACCTATTTTCGGCCTGATTAACAGGTCTAACTGCACCTGATAGGCTAATTTCTCCATACACAACAGTATCAGCAGGTAAACTTATATTATAAAGTGCAGAAAGAATAGCAGTAGCAACTGCAAGGTCAGCTGCGGGTTCTGAGATCTTCATTCCTCCCGCCACATTCAAATAAACATCATGGCCTGTTAGAGGGATGTTACATCGCGCTTCTAAAACCGCGAGTATCATTGCTAGTCTAGCATTGTCCCATCCGATCACCGCTCGTCTGGGTTGGCTGTGAGGGGTCGGGGCGACCAAAGCCTGCAATTCTACGAGAAGTGGTCGGGTTCCTTCTATCCCTGCGAAAACCACTGAACCGGGGCTTATTACACCGCGTTCTGATAAAAAGAGAGCAGAAGGGTTGGAAACTTCGCTGAGACCTTTGTTGGTCATTTCAAAGACGCCAATTTCGTCAGCTGGTCCAAAACGGTTTTTTACGGCGCGTAAAATTCGAAATTGATGTCCACGCTCCCCTTCAAAATACAAAACAGTATCGACCATATGCTCGACAACTCTTGGCCCAGCAATTTGACCATCTTTTGTCACATGTCCCACGAGTACAACGGAAATACCAATGCGTTTCCCAAAATTGGTTAATTCATGTGCTGCAGCACGCACTTGGCTGACGCTACCAGGGGCGCTCTCAACTGTATCTGCCCAGATTGTTTGAATTGAGTCTACTATCACGAGGTCGGGCTTTTCCTCCGCCATCGTAGTCAGTATGTTGCGCAAATTTGTTTCTGAACCAAGTCGAACCGGGGCTTCGTACAGGCCCAGACGATTGGCGCGCATTTTGATCTGTGCGCTTGATTCTTCGCCGGATATATAAAGGGTTTCCAACCCATTGTTAGCAAAACTTGCAGCCGCTTGTAATAAAAGCGTGGATTTACCTATCCCAGGATCTCCACCAACTAAAATGGCCATAGCCGGTACAAGGCCACCGCCTAGAACACGATCTAGCTCGTTGATCCCACTGTTAGTGCGTTCTGGTGTCGGTTCATCTGCAGCCAAATCTGTCAATTTGACTTTTGCACCCTTTTGGTTCCCTAACGAGGATTTTCCTGCACCTGACGAGAGACCGCCTTGTTCACTCATGCTATTCCAAGCTCCGCATGCTTCGCATTGACCGGACCATTTTGACGCCGAGTTTCCGCAATCAGAGCAAAAGAATGTTTTTGTTTTCGCCATAAGACGTTGGTGCCAATTTTAATCTGTTAAGGCAAGCTCTTGATTAAAGTTTTTCGTTTTGCAAAATGAGTAATCAAAGATGTAATCACGCAAAAGGTAACAAAATTTAACTTCCAGCTAATTTCAATTTAACCAAAGCCGATACCTTTGAAGCCCTTGATGTAAGAGACCATTAAAAAAAGATCTATCGCGACAACTTTGCACAGTAATACCTCTGCCAGCTAGGCCTTTTCGGACAAGTAGCCAAATAGGGCGAGTGCTATTGCAAATTAAAAAAATGGTAATGAACAAGCCCAAAACAACATCTGAGACCCAAAGTTATTGCAGGCTCGAGAGGAATGTTATATCCAATAGTCAAGACAGTGGCGGAGGGCTGCCGTCAATGGCGAAAATCAAGACACTCGGAATAAAACAGAGAGCATCAGGTTACAACATTTTAACATATTGAGATCTTTTAAGTTTTCTGCGATCGCGGCAGGAACTAATAAACAAAATGCCATTGGGCAAGTTAAAAAATAAAATTACTATTGAATGGCTTTGATTGGACCATTTGCTCGGCCGTTTACAAATTGGTCAAGGCAGGGATCGCTGCTGCAATCCAGATCGCCAATAGGGCCTGTCCATTGAATGATACCATCATGTAACATTGCGACATCGTCGGCAATTGCACGTACAGACGACATATCATGTGTGATAGTGATTGCCGTAACGCCCATCTCAACTACGATTTCACGGATCAATTTGTTAATCACGCCGGACATAATAGGATCAAGACCTGTCGTGGGTTCGTCAAAAAAGATGATCTCTGGGTCGGCGAAGATGGCTCTGGCAAGTCCAACGCGCTTTTGCATACCGCCTGATAGCTCGGCTGGAAATTTATCTGCCACATTCATGCTCAGCCCAACGCGGCGGAGCTTTTCAATAGCAATCTGGCGGGCTTCGTTATGGAGTTTTTTATAAGGACCGCGGAGAAGACGGAACGCGACGTTTTGCCAAATGGGAAGACTGTCAAACAATGCGCTGCCTTGAAATAACATTCCAAATTTTGATAAGAAGGCATCTCGATCAGTTTTATTGACATCCCGTCCGTCAATAAAAATGCGACCTTTGTCGGGAGTAACCAGACCAAGTACACACTTTAAAGTTACCGATTTTCCTGTGCCTGACCCCCCAATCAAAACTAGTGAAGAGCCTTTATTCACCGTAATATTGACACCTTTCAGAACGTCATTATTGTCAAAAGATTTATGCAAATTTTCAAGTTTAATCATGCTGTAAAAAAGACCTCTGTGAGAATATAGTTAGCCACGAGAATAAGAACGCTTGCAGTAACAACTGCAGACTTTGTGGCAGTACCCACACCCTGCGCCCCACGTCCCGAATTCATACCATAAAAACACCCCATAAGCGCAATAATAAATCCAAAGACTGCGCCTTTAATCATGCCGCTTAAAATGTCCCAAGTTTGAAGGAAATCTATGGTATTTTTTAAATAAACTACTTCGTTAAATCCAAGACGCGTAGTTCCTACTAAGTACCCACCCATAATCCCGATGGCGTCCCCCACGCCGACAAGTAAAGGCACACAAAGTGTCGCCGCGACCACGCGGGGAACCGTGAGATATTTCATCGGATCGGTAGATAGCGTGACCAAAGCATCAATTTGCTCAGTAACTTTCATTGTACCAATTTCTGCGGCTACAGAGCTTGCAACTCGGGCCGCAACCATGAGACCTCCCAAAACTGGTCCAAGTTCACGTGCCATGCCAATTGAAACGATAGACGGGACTATCGCCTCAGCATTAAACCTTGCACCCCCAGCATAGATTTGGAGTGCGAGTGCTCCCCCTGTAAACAGAGCCGTTAACCCCACAACTGGCAAGGACAGCCAGCCGATTTGCACTAGCGCACTAACCAGTTCCCGCCAGTAAAATGGGCCGGCTACACAATGGCGTAAGGTATTCCAAACAAACAGTACAATTCGCCCAGTGGCAGCTAAAAAAAGTAATGTGTTGCGCCCAATATAAGCAAGAGAACCATTTATCGTCATATTTAAATATAGCGCCTTTGATAACGCCTTCCCAGTGATGTTAAAATTTCATAACCGATCGTGCCTGCGTCTTGTGCAAGCTGATCTATGCCATGCGTTTCATTAATGAGTTGCAAACTTTGGATTTGGGTTTGAACGTCGCTTACATCAACACCAATCATATCCATTGAAATTCGTCCAACTACTGGGCAGGCGGTGCTTCCCGCATACAAAGTGGCTGCGGTATTCATCGCACGGAAAATACCATCTGCATAACCTGCAGAAATAGTAGCTATCTTTCTTGGAACAGGAGCTGTCCATGTATTTCCATATCCAACACTCTCACCGGTTTCGATATCTCTGGTCTGGATGACTGGAATATCCAGTGTCACAACAGATCGAGCATCGCTGAAGGGAAGCCCACCATACAAGCCAACTCCGGGACGCGTCAAATCAAAGTGAAAATCAGTCCCTAGTAAAATTCCACCAGTAGCCGAAAGTGATTTGGGGATGGCGAGTTCTGCCGTCATATCTTTGAAAATCCGCAATTGTCTGGAGTTCATCGGGTGATCAGCTTCATCAGCACAGGCCAGATGAGACATAATCAGATGTGGTTTGAGACGTAGGGCCAATTCGCGCACAGACTGCCACTCGAAAGGCTCCATTCCAAGCCGGTTCATGCCTGTATCAAGTTGAATTCCGAACGGTTGGTCTGGTAAAAACTCCACATGGCGTAAAAGCTGATCGACAGAATTTATCATAGGGATCAGATTATTATTACGGATAAGATCGGTATCACCATGCATATGTCCGGAAAAAACATACACTTGTGGCTCATTCCCAACTGCTTTACGTACGGCAGGGGCTTCTTCGGCCACGGCAACAAAAAATTGTCGTACGCCTTCTTTAGCTAATGCCGTGGCCACGCGGGCAGCGTCAAGGCCATAGCCATTTGCTTTGACAACGGCAGCAGTTTCTGCAGTGCTTTTTGCATTAAGTAGGCGCCAGTTGGCTCTAATCGCGGTAAGGTCAATGGTCAGTTTTGCGGTGCTCATGAAGTATTTTTACTTGCTAAAAGACGAGAACAACCAAAAAGCTATCTGAACAAGATGTCAACCTTGTCCAAGGTCCCTTTTGGCAGAACTTTGCTTTAAACCGATTGCTGATTTTTAAAATGATTTAATACGATTCTTGATTAAGCATTCTTTAAATAAAAGGTGTCTCTCATTTTGCATCTTTTACAGCTATACAAAAATATGCCCGACGGGCAGCCGCATTTTTTAGCCTAACGCTAAAGATATGGGCAGTGCAAATCTATTTTTGTACCATTTGATCGGAAAATTGCACCAATTGGCGTCCCAAATCCCTTTTTGTTTCTGATAGAAAAGACGAATATAACTTAATTTTTGTGTAAATATTTACTTAAATCCGATCGCACATAAGTGACTAAAATCGCTTCTCCAATGCAAAAAATAGTAAATGTTCAAGCTTTAATCTAGTAAAAAAATAACACACCAAACAATGGATGGATATTTATTGTGAATATCGCCACGGCTTTGCGAAGGACTATGAT
>CAJWEI010000034.1 GCA_913031285.1 uncultured Alphaproteobacteria bacterium
AGTACTGGAGATCCTACTACTCAGAGGACGATAAGTTTAAATGGCACTTCAGCTACGCAGATCGTATTCGGTACTACTGGCCCTTGCCAATCGTTCAGGAGGCGGTTGAAAATCTAATTTTGACTTTCGATGAGTTGAAGGTCTCCGAACAAATTTTAGCAGAGAGTTTCTCACCAGCTGCCTTGGATCGTTCTGAAGGCCTGGCCCCATCGCGCGGACGCGCGATTGTTCGAAGCGAAGTACAAAGCGCTCTTTTGCCCTATTTCTTGCAGGGCCACCGTGCCTGAATTTCCAAACATTGCACACTGGATTCGACCAACTCGTTTGTTCAACGAAGGAAGGCTGTATGCTGAGGCTTTGATAGGTGTTGTAAACGGCCAAGTGCAAATCGTTACCGACGACATTCAGGTTATTCCAGGCAGTCAAATTTATGATTTCGACGGTATAATTTCTCCGGGTTTTTTAGACCTTCAAGTCAACGGTGGCGGCGGCGTTCTTTTCAATGAAGCACCGACGAAAGAGTCAATTTGGGACATTGCAAAAGCACACAAAAAGTTTGGAACAACAGGAATTTTTCCAACAGTCATCACGGATAAATTATCAGTTCTAAGGCATGCCGTTGATGCGGTAATTGAGGCAGTTGGACAAAATGGCGTCTTGGGAATCCATATTGAAGGCCCACACATTTCTGTAGAAAGGCGTGGCACGCACAAGGCAGAGTTTATCAGACCCTTCGATGATGATACATTCCAGCTTGTTGAGAAACTTCGGGCGGCCGATGTTCCGACGATGCTCACGCTCGCCCCAGATGTAGTTTCACCGGAAGACATAAACCGTTTGGTCGAAGTGGGCACAGTCGTATCGATCGGCCATTCGCAGGCCTCAGCAGGCGTCGTACGTCTAGCTCTTGAAGCAGGCGCTAGTTGCTTCACACATCTTTTCAACGCCATGCCGCCTGTTCTAGGTCGCGAACCCAGTGTGGTTGGCGCGGCGATCAACTCGCATGCTTTCACTGGAATTATTTGTGACGGGATCCATGTTGCCGATGAAATGGTCGCGATGGCCATTCGCGCACGACCTATCTCAGATCGCATGTATCTTATTTCGGATGCGATGCCTACCGTGGGGGGGCCTACCGCATTCAATCTTTACGGAACTAAGGTTTCTCTTGTCAACAATCGTTTGGTCAACAGTGAAGGCGGTTTGGCAGGCGCTCACACAACTCAAAGAAAGAGCGTAAAACGCTTGGTAGATCACATTGGAATCCCTACCGAAGATGCATTGAAAATGGCAATAACCACACCAGGTAAAGTAATGGGATTACAGTTGGATCGGTTACAAGGGCTCAGCGTGAAAGATATTATTTGCCTAACAAACAGTTTAGAATATAGCGGAACACTCGCAGATTTATTGCAGCTATCAGAAAAATGAATAACTCTGATCCTACACTCGAGGTGTACGTTGACTCTTTTGAGGTGTTAATCAAGGGAAGGAGGTGCAGACCAGATTGAGCTGTGTGCCTCGCTCAACGAAAGAGGCCTTTCGCCTTCAGCTGGTTTGATGCACTCAGACCCAGCCCTCATCCTGATCTCTTGCTCTCCGCTCAGCGGAACGATCTTTCGGGTCACCATATCCGCCGCCGCCTGGCGAGCTGATAGATATCTGATCCCCTTTTCGGAACCCAATTCGATTGAACTTACTGGCCGAGGTTTTGTTACTGTCTTCGCAGGCTGTGACGAAATCCTGTGAAGACTCGCGCCGGATCAGAACGCTGCCATTTTGCCCTTTACCCCCGCCCTGAATACCCCAGGGCGCAATTTTCTGCCGGTCAGACATGAACGACACTTCCATGTCGTCCGACAGGCAAGTCAGCACTTTGTTCATACCCTTTTTCTGTTAGAGATCTTGTAACGAGATTAACCCCGCCAAATATTTGTTCAATGAGTATTGCGACCTTCACTATGGCCTCTGCACTTCCATTTACTGCCGCATGGTTAATGTTTAACGGTGAGATGTCTTTGCCGCTTGAGATTAATTGGATAATAGTTTTTTGTATGGTTATACTTGGTTCTGTGGGCTATCTTTTTCTCGTTTCATCGCTGCGTGCCGGAGAATTATCAGCGATCATGCCGTTCAGATATTCTCGTATTTTCTTCCTACTTATTTTAGGCATTTTGGTGTTCGGAGAAACCCCAAACCTTTCAATGTTAATTGGTTTGGCATTGATAATAGTGTCTGGCGTTTACATAATATGGCGCGGACAAACTGCAGCGCTGCGTCCAAGTCACAAATAGGCCTGCGAATAAATATAGAATTCCAAAAGAAGCAAAACTTATTTTAATCGTATCGAAGATATATCTTTTGGGCGCATCATGAAAATTTCAACATTTTGACTTGCTCCAGTATCTTTTAAAGTGATTTGGTCATTCAACATTTTTATTACCTAACAGTACACTTCTTGGTCCTAGCAATTTTTCAGTTGGCACTTCTGCAATATTTGCGAAAAAAATCGGCAGTCTCTTCTGCCCTTAAGGCTAATGGAACATTTGCTTTCTCAAAGCTTTCAGTAGCTACTAATACTTGTTTTTTTTTCAAAAAATGATCTACACCTCGTTGAAACAACTTGCGTAATTGAAGCTCTGAAAACTCTGGATGAAATTGAACGCTAGCTGCTGGGAAATCATAGTTTAACGCACCAACAGGACAATATGATGCACTCGCAGTTATACTGGCTTGCGGTGGTAAAATAGAAACTTGGTCTTTGTGCCACACGAGCGCGTCGGCCTGGTAAGAGCCAAAATCAAACCTTTTTGCTCCAATAATTTCACCTATATCAGCCTTTTCCACATGCCCTCCAAATGTATCGGCGATAATCTGGTGGCCATAGCAAATTCCAAACATTGGTTTTATAGCTACTTTTGTTTCGATGAGAAGGCTACGAAGTGGCCTATTCCAAGAAGTAGTATCATAAACGCCATGCTCAGACCCAGATATTAACAATCCATCAAAATCAGTAATTAAGGGCAGTGACTCCTTTTTCTCCTCAATATCAAAGCATTTAAATTTTGCTTCTGGCAATGAAGGGGAAAGCCACTTAATTATTAACTCGCTGGCCCTTGGTATATTTTCAAGCATTGGCAAAGAATGCCCAGTTAGGTCGAGGATAGCTATTTCCATCTGAACTAATTTAATAGGTATAATGAGTTATGTAGAAGACAGTTTTTCATAGTAAGTTTCTATCAAGACTACCTCTGACCTGTCAAATTGGCCTACTCGATATTGACCATCAAAGATAATAGAAACCAATTATTACCACATCATATTTTTGCGAAAGCGGTCCTGTTCGGGTAGGGCTTGGGTAAGAAAAGGCATTCTAAATAAACCAGCCCCTCAAATCCTCAAGATAGACCAGACCGACAGGCCAACAACAGATAAAAGGCACGCTGCCATACACAGATTGACCCGCCTTTGCGCCTGCGATGTAAGGCTCAATTCATTCAGCTTACAGCCCGCATAAAGCCACACCAAATGTAAAAGAATCCAAATACTGTTCATAATGACTAGCTTCAAACCCATCTCAACCGCGAAACTTTTGGGATAGAAAGCAAAACCCGTAAAAAAAGTCGTGTGAACGGCATAGGCTTTAGGATTGATGAACTGCAAAGTCATACCAGTCATGAATCCAGGCGCTTTCATCATCTCAATGAAGGAAACTTTTGATCCAGCTAGAGCGATGCGCAGTGCGAGATACCCGAGGTAGCAAACAGAGGCGAACAATAATAATGTGCGCACAACTGGTTCAGCCAAAATAATGGCTGCTAGGCCCAAAATCACTGCAAGGCTTACAAAGACGTGTCCTATGAACAAACCAGCCATATAAAGCAAACCTTGCCGCCAACCAAATGCAGCACCAACACCAGCCAGGGACAAAACCCCCGGTCCAGGCGTTACGAACATCAAGAATGAAACGGTTGCAAAAACTAACATAGAAGAGGTCTTAATGGATTTTCAAAATGGTGCAACTGCGCAAGTATATTTCTCTAAAGGTGGAATGGGTCAATACTTTTAAGGTCTTCTGCGACACTGACAAAACTCGCATTTTCTCCCTTAAGGCTCTCACTTATCCCTAACCTTAGAAGACAACACTAAACAGACGGTGTCTTTACAGATGCAGTTTTGGTCGGCTAGAGTTTGACCAGAACTACAAGAAAGGCTTTTTAGATTAGTATTTGTAGCGTATCCACTAATGGTTGCTTTTTTCACGAACCGAAAGAACCAGTGGACTTAACTTTTCAATTTATAGCCAAGTCACGCCGGTCATTAAGTGCCAAAATCCAGGCTTTACAAGTAATACCATATTTATTTTTATTAATTTGGCATTGCCTACTTCATTAAGCCCGATTCGGTCATGTGCCGGCTAAAAAAATCAGTCATTAGGACAGCAATCTCATCGGGTATTTCTTCCGCCATGTAGTGGGTCGCATCCAAAGCTTTGCCCTCCACACACTCTGCGCGGGTCCGCCATAGAGCAAGTGTATCAAAACAGGCCTCAATCGTGCCATGTTTTGCCCAAAGGTTTTGAATTGGCGTGCTCAGTTTCCGTATGCCATCCTGATTATCATGAACAATATCGATGGATGCGGCTGCACGGTAGTCTTCACAGCTCGCTCGAATGGCCTCTTGGTTGGAAAAAGCCGTCAAATATTCAGTTAAGGCTTCTGGCAAAAAGGGATTGCCTCCCTTAGCTTGATTAAAACACTTTAACTTCCAAAAACTGACAGGATCAGCTCCGATGATTTGTTCAGGTATAGGAGACTGTTGTATCAAAAAGAACCAATGCCAATACGCTTTTGCAAACTTGGCATTTGTACCTGCGTACATCTCCCTCGTTGGGGCTATATCGAGTAGTGTCATGGCTAACACTTTTCCTGGATGATCAAGGCCTAGCCTATGCGCCACGCGAGCGCCCCGATCATGTGCCCCAATGAAAAATTGATAATGGCCTAAGTTGCTCATCACAGAAACAATATCTTGCGCCATTGCGCGTTTTGAATAAGAGCTGTGGATCTCATCAGTGGGCGGTTTGCCTGAGCGACCATAACCACGCAAGTCAGGGCAAATTACCTGAAAGCTTTTGCAGAGAATTGGCGCTACACCGTTCCACATGGCCGACGTCTGCGGGTAGCCATGTAATAAGACTAGAGGTGGTGCTCCTAAAGGTCCGGCTCGGCGCACAAAAATCTTAGCACCTTGACCATCGATCCACTCTTCAATAAATCCTTGAAACATGGGTACGCTCAAAAGCCTTTTCCAAAATATCGCCGGTTGGTCAAAATTTCAATCAGATAGAACTTAATGCCCTAACGACGATATGCCCCCAGCTAATTTCTAATCTCTAATACTCCTTAATTGGCGTCTCTAAAAGAGCTTATATGTAAGTTACAAGCGGACAGTCTAACTACCGCTCAGTTATTCTGTTTTGTTCAAAACCCGAATTAGGTTGCGACAGACGTTCCATTGAATTAACAGCACAAACAAAGGCACATCTGCCTTCGTCAGCTGATACCATTATTAAACACATAAATTTAGGCCATCCCAGAAATCCAATTCTCTTTCTCATTTTATTGACGGCACAATATACTGCACTTACTCGGCAAACTCGACTTTGGGTCAATACTATGAAATGCAAAGATTGGCCAGACACCAAACGAGAACTAAACGTTTCTTAAAATTAGGAAATATCAAAAGTGACAATTTACCTTATTCGACACGCACAATCAGCCTTTAATGCGATCCACGATCATCCAAATAAGCCGGACCCCATGATCTTCGATGCTCCTATCACAGCACTCGGAAAAACTCAGGCTCAGCAGGTTCGGAACCAAGTCAAAAAACTTGATATTAAAAACCTCATTGTTTCACCTTTCACTAGAACTTTACAAACAGCTCAATTAATTTTTGGCAACACGTTGCCCTTTCAGATTAACGCTGAAGTGCGAGAACAACTCTGCAATAGCTGCGATGTAGGGAGTCCACCTCACGAACTTGCTGAAAAATATCCCCACCTTGACTTTGATCATCTAGATGATTGTTGGTGGCATGACGGCGAAAAAGACTACCGTGGGATTTCAGTTGAACCCGAAGAGATTCTGATGGACAGGGCAAACAAGTTCGTCGACTTCCTCAAGCGTAAAAATATCCACTCTACAGCAATTGTATCGCATGGTAACTTCATTCGTGCGCTGACCGGGATTAAACCCACTAACTGTGAAGTGATAGAATTCGATCCTCACTAGTCTGGATAAGCCCAGGCTTAGCCAACTATTTCTGTACTATAAATATTTGGCCTCGACATGGATCCAGTCATCCCTGTGTAAAGCCAACGCGCCACATACTATGGTTTTAGGGTTACTACCCACGACCTCTATGCTCCACTGGTGACGGAGGTAAGTTAGTGCGGAGCGATTAGCCAAAAGTAATAAAGAGACAGCCAAGCTCATTGATTAAATTATGCCAACCATTTGGAGCCCTTGCTATCATTCCTGATTATTACAAATGCGTGACTTGACGAAGCCAATTTGTTAAATTGAGAAGGTGTAAAGGAGGAGCAACTTTTAGACAACGCCAAGGGCTCTGGATAATCGTTTGTATTCTCCAGAGAAAAAAAACCAACATGACGTAATTAAAAACAAGAAAAACATTAAAAAATATATTATTGAAATAGAAATAAAACTTAGTAGTATGCCCGTTATAAGTGGGCCAGCTGCCGCTCCAATATCTCTCCATGTTTGGTTTCTGGTTAATGAATTTAATGGATCTGTTGGATGAAGTTTGGAGGCCGCAGCTGGAAACAAAGTACCCAATGCGCCGCGGCTAATCACAAGCGCTACCGAACCAAAAATTAGGTTACCCATTCCAAGTAAAACGAAACCCAAACCGCACAAACACAACATACACAAAAGAGGCAATGCACCACCTAAAATGTCGTGTACCCTTCCAGAAAATGGTGCAAGAATTATTTCTGTTAATCGCCGCGCAGCGAGAATAAATCCGCCAATAATAATTGCAGTCTCAGGATTAGAATACTGGAGCCAAAGCAGAGCAATAGTGACTGTAAAAACACCATCAATACCAAATCCCATCCAGAATATTAGACCATCAATAGGCTTCGGTTTAGCGATCGAAAACCTACTTGCAGTAGATTTTCTTATTTTTTCAGCTGTTTCAATTTCCACCAGAAAAAATGCCAGCCAAACCCCTAACGTAGAAATCAAAGCTAGGTAAATGAATATCTCTTTAGGCCCTACAGTTGCAGCCAACCAGGTTCCAATTATCATAACAGTAAGGGGACCAACCTGTTCAATTGATCTACTTATTCCAATCATACTTCCAGTTTTTCTAGAGTTTAGTGAAGCATAATACAATGTTGCAACCAGCAATCCCGCATAAGATATTCCCCATAAAATTCGACTGAAAGTGAGTAAATAAAGGTTATCAAACAAACCATAACCAAGTGTCGATGCTGCCGCGCAAGAGGAGGCCACAAAAACTAGTTTGCGAGCGCCTAAAAATTGTCCAATTTCTACGATTAGATTATATGTAAAGGTTCTGATTATGCGATTAATTGCTAGAAGAAAACCGACGGCAATCATACTTACACCGAAGGCTTCAGCGTTTACGGGCAGGACAATATAAAGAAGTGCATCGCCAAGCAGAGATATGGATAATACCCAAGAAGATACCCACACATTTTTTTGGATTTTTTTTTCCAGTTTCATAAATTTTTCTACCCAAAGTCACAATTTAATTCAACGGCTACATTAAAGAGGATCTCGAAATGCATTTTTGCTTTATCGCCATGAAAGCTCTATTAGTAGCGTTATGCTCGCACCCACAACGCGCTGTTAGAAGCGTCAGCATAGTAGAATACTTTTCTTCATTGTCAGACGTGGCCTGTGCAGGCTCAAAAGATACCAACAGAAATCAAGCGCCCGCCCATAATCATAAACGCAATTGAGACCGCTTTTTGGAATAGGTTCTGATCAACCCGGGACCTTAAAATTTCACCAAACCTAAAACCCGCTAAAACAGCTATTAAGCCGGTCAGCGACTGCAACATTATTCCAGTATTTAATGTTCCACCTATGAATAGGCCAAAAGCTAAAGGAATAGATCCAATAAGAAAAAGAAACCCCGTTCCAGCAATAAAGTGATCCTTGTCCAAATTGCGCGCAATCAAATACATTGCAACAGGCGGGGACCAGATTGAGCTAAGCCCTCCTAAAATACCCGATACCATGCCAAAAACGAGTTGCCAGTGAATTCTTGGTCCCAGTTTTAGCTTGAAATTGCTGAGCCGATTGAGCGCAAAAATGACCATCGCAACCCCGATTGTAATTGTGAGAAAGCCAGTTGGATATTGGTCTAAAAATAAGGACGTCAAGAAAATGCTTATAACGATCGCTGCCCCAAAGGGCCAGTAAAGCTTGACTGTTTGTAAACGCTTCCGAGATCGAAAGAATTGCGACAGATTAGTAAAGAAAATCGGTAAAACCAAAAGAGATATTGCATGCGAAGGACTCACGAATAGAGTCAGTAACCCCATAGCCGCAGCCGGAAGGCCAATGCCCAAAAACCCTTTAACAATGCCAGACACAAAAAAAGTTAGCAGCATTAATGCTAGTATGGCGACATTATTCGAAGGAATTAATAAACTAAGAATAGTGTTTTCCACCGGTTATCCCATTCTTTTAACTCTTTTCAAATTTCTTACTTTACACGCAGTCTGGATAAATCATTTTAAAAAGTTTTAATCGTTGAACCTTACCTGACGGTCCCTTTGGTAGGTCCTCTAAAATATGAATTAAATCTGGCGACTTGAAGTTTCCCAACCGAGCTTGGCAGTGATCATAAAGTTCGTCCAGCGGGACGGTGACAGTCCCTTTAAATCGAATACAGGCTTCAACTCTTTCTCCGTAATCTGGGCATGGGACTGCAAATGCAGCAGCCTCTAAGATGGCCTGATGCTCCAGCAGCGCTTCATCAACTTCGCGGGGCGCAATATTTTCACCTCCCTTTATAATCAACTCCTTGATCCTCCCAGAAACAAAGATATACCCATCCTCATCCATATATCCAAGATCACCAGTTTGCAGCCAACCTTGAGAAGTAATTGTTTTGGCCGTTTCCTCAGGTTGTTTGAAATATCCCTGCATGACGTTGGCGCCGCGTACTAAGATTTCGCCAATGATACCAGGCCCAACTGGCGCCTGATCCTCATTACCGATCATGATTTCATTTCCATACGCCTGACCGGGAGACCCAATTTTGCGTTGAGCGGGCGGCATCGGGTTTGTCGAAATTTGAGAGCCTGTTTCGGTTAGTCCCATTGTTTCAATAATGGGAACTTTAAAGCGCTCTTCGAAACGTCTGTGAATATCAGGCGACAATGGTGCCGATGCGGATCGAGCAAAACGTAAGTAGGAAAGATCTTCTCTCGTTTCAGGCTGATTGAGAATATAAGAAAATTGGGTTGGCACTGCAGAAAACCAGCTGCATTTATATTTGCTGATAATTTCCCAGAACATTGAGGTGGAAAATTGATAAGGAATGACAAGTGTACTAGAAGAGACAGTTGAGCCCATAACCGTCACGCATAGACCATTAATATGGTAAAGTGGCAGAATACAGAGTGCACGATCATTTTGATTAATGTCATGTCCTGCAGAAATAAAGCGACCGGCAGAAAGCAAATTTGCGTGACTTAGCATAACCCCTTTCGGATTGCCCGTGGTTCCCGATGTATACATCAACAGACCAATTGTACCCGGCCGAAGGCTTACCCCTGAATTATTCCTGTAAGAGTTAACAACCACTTCATCCCAGTTTGGACCGGTTTCATATTGCAGCGGAACGCGCAATACATCAATTTCCATGCCTTGCAATGCGCCGTCAATATCTTTGGCACAGTGATCTGCAACAAAAATTAATTCCGCCTCCGAATGGTTAACGATGTAGGCAATAGTCTTAGTGCCTGCCACTAGGTTCAGTGGAACGGCGACAAAGCCGCCATAAACAATTCCCATGAAAGTGAGGCAACACCCAATACAATTTTGAGATGCAATAGCGACCCGAGCGCCCTCTTGTAGTCCAAGAGCTTTTAGATTAGTGGCGATCGCCTGAACGCGTTCTTCGGCCTCTTTAAAAGTAATTTCCAAGCCTGTTTCAGGAGAGACTAACCAGATATGATCGCTGTACTCATTAGCGTTATATAGCATTTGCTGTCTTAAATCTTGGATATTTTCTAGAATACTCATGTTGAATCGATATTCCAAAATTCGGCAAAAACATCATCCAGCTCGGGACAGTCCTCCTCAATGACACGGACGATTTTCACTTTATTCACGAAATGCGTCCAATTAAGATTATCATCTATAGAGTTCTTCCCCCAGCTCCCACATCCCATCGATAAAGAAAATGGCAAGCCATTATTGAAAAAGCCACCTGTGGCAAAGCAATGGGCTTGGTTTACAATAATCCTGCATGTTCGGGCAGCCATCGCCAAATGATGAGCCCGTTGATCATCACGAGAATGAAGTCCAAGTGAATGACCTGCACCCTGATAATTCTGAATTTTCAAAGCAGTCTCAACAGCCTCATCAAAATCTTGCACCACATAAAGTGCGAAAAACCGCGACATTTTTTCACCGCTAAGAATTATCTCAGGACCCGCCTCGCTTGTAGGCACCATCAAAAATTTTGTCTCACTATTTGCGCGCTCTTGTAGTCCTAAATTTGCTACAATCACCTCAATATCCTGAGCCAATAAAGTTTTGGTAATGTGGCCATTGTGCCAATGTGTCGAGACGAGGTGATCGCTTTCAGTCTCATCCAACAAAAGACCACCCTCTCCTTCAAGAGCAAGAAGTGCGTCCTCGTAAACTTCTTTTAGGATAATGACGGAATTTTCAGACGAACATGACGTGGCATTATCAAATATCTTGGAGGCAGAAATTTTGGCAGCAGCTTCCTTAAGATCAGCAGTTTCATCGATAATCGTAACTACATTCCCCTGACCTACTCCCAAGGCCGGCGTGCCAGAGGCATAGCCAGCTCGTACATTATTTGGGGATCCCGTCACAACCAAAAGATCAACTAATTCCATCAAACGCTGGGTCTTAGTTTTTGAAGGTGGGATCGGGACCATTTGAACAAGATCTGTATCAAGACCTATTTTTTCTAAATTGGCATGTATGAGAGAAAGTAATTCGATCAGCGCTCCAGCACCTTTCGGAGATGGAGCAATAATAATAGAATTTCCAGTTTTTAAAGCATTAATTATGTTGTTAACTGGAGTGGCAAGAGGATTGGTTGATGGAACTATTGCTGCAATGACACCTTTAGGCCGCAGATAGGTAGATAGTCCTAACTCTGGTTCATCGGAGACATGACCAAAGGCTTTAGCGCCTTTGAGGTCGCGCAGAAGGCCCAAAGTTTTATTATGGTTCTTTTGTATTTTATCCTTTGCGTTTCCAAGGCCTGTTTCAGACACAGCACGTTTTGACAGCAGTTCATTATTCTCTGGCTTCATCAAGGCCCAAGCAACTGCTTGACATGCAAGATCAAAAATATCTTGTGAGCCGTTTGCTTCATAATAGTGCTGCGCCTTTCGCGCTTTCCCAACAATTAAATCTAATTCAGAAATTTCTGTTGATGTAGTCATGGGAGGCATCCTTTGTTACGCTGTTTTTCTAGCGACCGGTGTGAATGCTCCGTAGAGACTTTTTGCCAATGTCAAGACGCCGGCAATTACCAGTATTGTGCAAATAGGTCTCGAGAAATAAGTGCCAAGATCGTAATGCACCATTTGCATACCTTGTGCAAAGTTCTGTTCGCCAATCTTGCCTAAGATTAAGCCCAGTACGATACCAGGAATAGAATACCCTGAACGACGCAGAAAAAACCCTATAATCCCTGCCAAAAACATGACCATTACATCAAGTGGTAAGCCCCGGCTTATGTAGGCACCGATACTGGCAAGCATGAGGATCATGGGCGCCAAAAACTGGAAGGGTATTTTCAGTAAATAGAGAATAGTTTTGGTTTCTAAAAGTCCAATGAAGAGGATCGAAAGGTTTGCATAGAACATCGCAGCAAAGACTACCCAGATCAAATCTGGCGAGTTATAAAACACAAGCGGCCCAGGCTCTAAGTCATGCATCTGAAAAACCGCCACCATCATGGCAGTAAGCGCCCCACCTGGTAACCCCAAAGCAAGCAATGGAATCATTGCCGCACCAGTTGCCGCATTATTTGCAGTCTCTGAAGATATTACTCCTTCTAGCTTACCTTTTCCAAATTCCGATTTATCCTTGGACCAACGAACTGCCTCGCCGTAGCCCATAAAAGCCGCCAGCGTGGCGCCAATACCGGGCAGGATACCACAGAAAAATCCAACGAGAATTGAGCGTAGAACAGCAATTTTATGGGCCCAAAGTTCCACGATGCTTGGAAAATCAACACTCAACAAAGGCGCTTCGTATTTCCCAACGGCTTTTTTCTCGGCTTGAACAAAAACTTCCGAGACTGCAAAAAAACCTAAGATAGCTGGGACAAATGCAATCCCAGCGGCCAAATCACTAAATCCAAAGTTAAAGCGGTTTATGCCCCCGACAGGGTCTTGCCCAATAGTTGCAATTAATAGACCTAATAAAACTGATAACCACCCTTTCCAAATAGTTCGCCCCCCCACGGAAGACGCGACAGCTAGACCAAAGAAAACGAGTGCAAAAATTTCAGGTGGACCAATGTTCATAATAGCCCATTTTGCAAGTGGTTCAGTCGCGCTCATCATAATCAAAGCAGAAGTAACGCCACCAATAGCAGAACATAGAACAGCCGCACCAACCGCTTTTCCGGCCATCCCTTTTTTGGTCATTGGATAACCATCAAACGCCGTTGGTGCATTTTCTGGCGCTCCAGGGATATTGAATAAGATAGCCGTGATGGCGCCACCATATGTACCGGTGCAGTATATGACAGCGAAGAGCATAACGCCCTGGGCAGGTGATAAATCGGCAGTGAAAGGCAGCAGTATTGCTGCAAGAGTCAGCATACTTACGCCTGGAATTGCGCCGAAAAGCATGCCTCCAACTACACCAAAAACGAAGATGGCAACCGTAAAAGGATCGCCAAATAATGTCGCTGTCCCAGCAAGGAAATTATCAATCATATGTCACCTCTAAAAGAGTTGATCAAATTGTGTCTTCATTTTCAACAAGAAGGCACTAACATCATAAAAAGGCGAAATATTACCCTGCGGAAGTGGCGCATTCAGAACCAGCATAAATAAAAAAAGCAATAAAATGTAGATAAACAAAGTGCTCCCTAAAATAAATTTCCATCGCCGCTCACCCCACGCAAACATTACCAAGACAATGAAAACTGGCGTTGCGCAATAAAACCCAATCGGCTTTAATGAAAGGGCATAAAGAAACGGTATTATTAGGATAAAGCCCGTTTTTAGATACGCGCCAAAAGAGTCGTAGGCCACTTCGTCAGTATCATCACCCATGCCAACGCGATCCTGCTGGGCTTTTGACCCGTGCCGAAGACTATAATACAGATTTCCAAACGCTACGAACAAGATCAAAAGTAGGATCACTCTGGGCCAGCCTGTAGCGCCAAATTTGTAAATTTCGATTGGTTGATTAAAAGTAAACGTGTAGGTGAAAAATATACCTGCAATCACAATCCAAAAGAATGCTTCAATTATGGTTGGTTTGGAAATTTTGCCCATATTATTTCTTTTTCAGTCAAGAAAATAACCTGGTAAGAATTCTTTTTCCAAACAGGTTATTCGCTTGATGTTTCCGATTTTATTTAACGTCCAGACCCATTTCTTTGTAAACACCGCGGTATTGGTCAATTGCCGCGTTTATCATTTCAATCGCACCGTCCGTATCACGGTAGCTGTCAATCACATTCATGAATTTGCTATCATTATACGCCTGATAGCTATCTTCACAGTATGCACGCTGAAAGGCCCACTTGAGCCAACCAACGCGATCAGCAGGTGCGTCTTTGTGCACGTAAAAGCCGCGGAAACGAAGTAAAGGTTCAAAGTCCATACCCATTTCTAAGTGAGTTGGGACATCAGAAAAGGCCGCGGGCCGTTCCCCAAAAACAGTCAGGATCGGTTTAAAATTACCTGAATCTAGGAATTTTCGAACGTCACCAGGTTGTTCAAACAAAGCATCAACTTGTCCACCCAAGAGAGCGCCGTATCTAGGAGCACCTTTATCAAACGAAATTTGCTGAATGGACATGTCAGAGCTTTCGGTGATGAATTTCATAATCACCCTCTCCATAGAACCTTCTTTAGAAACGTTGGCGATTGTAGCTTTACCATCTTGGGCTTGAACCCAAGCAACGAAACTCGGCCAGTCATTGTAGCGCGTTTCATTGGTCCGGATATATACCTGCGAAAACGTAACTTGCGATATTACTAGGGGAATAAGATCAACCGCCGGATTAGGTTTGCTCGAGTCCAGCGCATGCGCAGATGAAGCATCATCAATATGCTCAAGAACTGTGTAGCCGTCTGCCGGGGCCGCCATATAAGCCGTCATACCCACTGTACCAGATCCACCCGGCTTATGATCACGGTTAATTCCAACTGATGTTAGTCCTGTGACCGCTTCTGCCATTGCAGCTGCAACTTGGCCAGACCCACCGCCAGGACCATAGGGCACAACCATGGTCAAGGCGCGATCAGGGAAACCGCTGGGTTTAGTCATGCTTGTTTCAGAAATGCGGCATTCTCCAGCATAAGTAATACTGGAAAAGCTAGCAACCGCCACTGCTGCTATTATTCCAGACATATTTCTCTTTTGTAAATTTTTCATTTAATTGTCACTCCTTCATTATGTTTATTCATTATTATTAAATAGTACTTGAGGCGCCTTCATGTTTGCGAGTCAATAAAAAATCTTGGTGGATGGTTGAATAATCCAATTTTCAAATTTCTGTTACCAATAAACGTCAATTTTTTTCTTATTTACGTCAATGAAATAATGCGGTTTTAACCTAATCATTTAACATTTTTCAACCAATTTAAATATATGTGACTTTGATTCGTAGTCAGGTTTTTTTATGAAAATTTAGTCTGAAAGTTTTGCCGAAAGCTTGAAAAGTCATAAGTGAAGATATCTGCAAATCGTTTCAAAGTAGTAAAACAATCACGGGAATCGTGTGTACATTTTGTTAGAAAATTAAATAAAAACCCAAAAACAGTATATGAATAAAGTTATTGACGTATCCTTGACCATAAACATACAAAAACTTGAGAAAGCAAGCAATTATGAGACGCGATTATTCGAATGAATTGATAAACCTTACCGCAACCGAGGCAGTTACCCAGTTAAAATCAAAAGAAATTTCTCCGCTTGATTTGGTAGAGGCGTCGATTGAACGTATCGAGAAAGTTGATGCCGAGGTCAATGCTTTGCCAATTCATTGCTTTGAGCAAGCTCGCAGGAAGGCTAAGTCATTTGACATAGAGACGCATGCGCAAAACCCCAATTCACTATGCGGTCTTCCTATCGCTGTCAAAGACTACAATGATTTAGCTGGCGCTTTAACAACTTACGGTTCTCCAATCTTTGCCGATAACGTCGTAGAACATTCTGATGCAACAGTTAGGCAATTGGAAATCAACGGAGCGATTGCGGTAGCCAAATCTAATGTTCCAGAGTGGGCCGGTGGACATACTTTCAACCTAGTGAATGGACTAACACGCAATCCATGGGATTTGCGTAAAAGTGCAGGCGGTTCGTCTGGCGGCTCATCTGCGGCGTTGGCCAGCGGATCGGTTTGGCTGGCAACCGGCAACGATCTTGGTGGCAGTCTGCGCACGCCCGCCGCATTTAACGGCATTGTTGGATTGCGCCCTAGCCCTGGACGGGTGCCTCGGGGCCGCAGATTGCCCGCGATGGATACTCTTTGGGTGGAAGGGCCTATGGCCAGAAATATTGACGATTTAGCTTTGATGCTGGATGCTGGCGTTGGACACCAGATTGATGACCCTCTGTCTTTTGATGCTGCCGGGCCATCGTTTGCGGCTGCTTTGCAAAGCACGGGCATGCCAAAGCGGGTCGCCTTTAGTCCAGATCTGGGTGTTGTTTCGATGGACAAAGAAATTGCTCACGTCTGCGAAGGCGCCACAAATATTTTTGCTGACCTCGGAGCCGATGTGACAGACAAAATTCCCAATTTCTCAGGCGTATTGGAAGCGTTCCAAACTCTCCGTGCTGTATTATTCGCTACAATGATGGAACCGATCTTAATTCAACATAGAGAGAGAATAGCTCCAGAAATAATAGGGAATATTGAACGCGGCTTAAAGATCACACCACAGAAAATATTCCAAGCCGAGCGGGTTCGTATTGAACTTTATAGGCGTGTTATTAGTTTCTTTGAAACACATGATTTCCTCATTTGTCCCGCCGCCTCCATCGCGCCGTTTCCTGTTGAGCAACGCTTTGTATCTCAGATCAATGGAAAGCCTTGTGAAACTTATATTGATTGGTTTGCAATTACGTTTGCGTTGACCATGACAGCATGTCCAACAATAGCTATTCCCTGTGGTTTTACATCAGAAGGTCTTCCGGTTGGCGTACAAATTATGGGAAAACCTAGGGGTGAAGCTAAACTATTGAGTGTTGCAAAAAGGTTTGAAGAAGCTGTCGGTATTTCAGTACAATTACCGATTACGCCAAGAACAATTGAATAAATGGCGCCCTTACAAAAAAGAGATTAAGCCGTTTCATGTCAGTTTAGAATTTCAGCATATATGATTTATGTTTTGCTATTTGGTCACTGAAGCATCTAAAAATTAACAAATCATATTCAGAATAAAGCACAAAGATTTAAAAAATGGGTTGTGCGAATCTTAAATTTACATACATTTTCCTCTTAGGGTGGGAGGTTTAGTATGGTTGAACAAATTGGTAACGGTGCAGCAGCTTATATGAGTGCAGCAGCGACAGGAACTCAAGCGAAGGCAGATGTCGCCGAGGCGAGACCAGAAGTAGCCGAGGCAAGAATGGAGGCGCGCGGAGAAATCCCTCCCAGCAAACGTGCTGTAGAAGTCCAGATCAGTGCAGAGGCTAAAGAGATGGCCGCAGACCCAAGACAAGAAAAACCTCTCGACGTATAACGACTAAAAAAATCAACAAAAATTGAAATAACAAAAATGAAATTCCTAGATAATGGGACCGCTGAACGACTTTTAGTGCTTTTGAACATAATTAATTACGAGACGGATGAAAGTCTACCCTCATGTAACGGCCTATTGTCATAAGGTCAGATCGGATATGCAGAGGCATTTGAATGCCTTCCTTTTAAAGATATGGTAGAAAATAAATAATGCCAAAAAGAAGCAACCGATGCGCGAAACAGACCTTTATGTTCCAATAAAAGCATTTTTGAAACGGCAAGGCTATACTGTGAAGGCAGAAGTCGGAGACGTAGATGTAGTTGCGCTACGAGGACAAGAAGATCCAGTAATTGTAGAAATGAAAACGCGCTTTTGCCTTAGTTTGTTTCATCAGTGCGTCGAGCGACAATTAATAAGCGATCATATATATCTAGCCGTTCCAAGTGGCTCGGGCAAAGCATTTCAGAAATCTCTCCTTTCTAACAAAAAACTTGCACGTCGTTTAGGGTTGGGTCTAATCACAGTCCGCCTAAGTGACGGATTGGTAGAAATACACCAAGACCCAGGCCCTTACCAACCCCGAAAGTCGAAAAAGCGAAAAACCCAATTGTTACGGGCCTTTGCGCGGCTGGACGGGGATCCTAATTTGGGTGGTGCAACGCGCCATGGGCTGGTGACCGGGTATCGCCAAGATGCAATCAAATGCGCAAATTACTTGGGGCACACTGGAGCCGAAAAAGGAGCCCTAGTGGCGAAAGGAACAGGGGTAATTGCAGCTACGACTATCATGAGAGACAATCATTATGGGTGGTTTTTGAAAGTCGAAACTGGGGTTTATGACCTAACGGAGGCTGGGCGGAAAGGTCTTGCAGATTGGCAGCATGCTTTAGACTGATCGGTAATTTCTCAAATAGTCTTAGCCCGCTTTATGCAAGTTTATGACCTTAAATAGCGAATGCGCCAAACCACATCCCCAGTCCAAAAATACTATGCGCAATAAGACCCATGCACCGTGCCTTAATCAGGTTTTCTGTCTTGGATAAGGCAACGCCCAAACCTATTCCGGGATGAAGCAAAAACCAACCTGCCAATATTGTGGCAATCGCATACAAATAAACCGGCATAAACGTCGGCTCACTCAACCATTGCTCGCCAATCAAAAGAACAAAGATCACTCCGTAAGCGAGGCCAACCAAATAGTGAAATACCCAGCCGACCAACTTTTCAGAAGAAAACGCCGGGGCTGCTGCAATATCATCGTGAAAGACTTCACCAGATTTCCAATGAACGACCCAACGCCCAACCATAGCCCAATGTAGAGGCGAGATTTCAAATCCACGCTTTAGAAAAATCGTCCAAATATCCATGAGAGCAGTTCCCGATAGGCCAATGATAACGCCTGCATAAAAATCGCTCATATTTCGACCTTCACTTAAATTTCAATAACTTTTTAAGCCTCATCCCTCGTAATACCAAGGGAAATTGATCCTAGGTAAAGAAGTTATATAAAATTTTTTAAAAGCAGTTAGTAAGTATATATTCCTAAGTTTTCACCTTCACATCTCACATTTATCAATCTTGCAAAACCTACCATCGTAAAATGATCACAAAGTCAATTTTAAAACATAATATAACCTCGAATATCAGCATTTAACGGAGCACCTCTATTTAAAACGCGCTTCATTCAGCGCCCAATAGCCACTACTGCTTTTGAGTTTTATGTTCTCTTTGGCAAAGTCCCACGGCGTTTTCCCATTGTCATCTTGTGATGTCGCCTCTGCACCAGCGTTGAGTAGGGCTTCAATAATACCCGCATTACATGAAGAACAATCAGCTGCCCAATGCAGCGGCGTTGCGCCGCTATCAGTCTTGGCCCAAACATCTGCTCCACCTTTTAATAGCGCCTGGATATTTTCAGCGCGGCCATGTTTGGCAGCCCAGTGAAGGGGCGTATTTCCACCTTCGGTGGTTGCCAACACATCGCCACCTGCAGCGAGAAGAATTTCAATATTTTTTGGGCTACCATGTAAAACAGCACGGTGAAGAGGCGTAATACCATATTCATCGCGCGCCATCACTTGCGCACCCGCATCAAGTAAGACTTGGATCGTTTCATGGGTGCTATTTTGTGCGGCTCGGTGCAAAGGAGTCGACCCACCGTCGGTACGCACCATCACATCCGCCCCCGCCTGAAGAAGAATTTTTATATTTTCTGCAGTGCTACTTTGAGCGCTATAATGCAGCGGTGTATTCCCGTGCTTGGCACGCGTCGTAATATCTGAGCCTGATTTCAGCTCCGCCTCCAAAATATCTTTAGTCGCTGTTTGCCACCAACTGACATCGCATAGATTTCCACACTCAGCATCCACTTTTGTGGCTGTACTCATCAGAAGTAATATGAGGATCATGCGCATGTGTTACTCCTACTTTTCCAAACCATATTAGAGCTTTGCGTTTTTGACAGTTGAAAACACCTAATTGCGGATCTTATAACAACTCTTTTGGATTAAAACCAATATCCACAAGTTGAAAAATAAATGTTTTGAATCCACTTTTTGCTAACCCAAAAAGCCACCGCATCAATAAGCAATATAGGATCTTGCATCACTAGCGGACCTCAAATCGCAATCCGGATATAATTATCTCTCATCTAAACTGGGTAAAGCCTCTGGAAGTTTTCTTCTTAGCACAGCTCAACTCCCTGAAAGCAATGCCTGCCAGCACAGTGATCTCCAAGCAGCCATTAATTTTGTACGCCGATAGTCTAGATTCAATCACGGCAACAACCGCAGTCTTTTCCAAATTATGTCCTAACATCCTTTTTAAAGATAATTAAGTCGGATAAATAGCCCAAGGGCCGCCATTGACCGCCGTCTATAGTTAGATCAAACTTTTAAAGAATTATTGAACGTAAAAATCACAATACATAATTATAACCTAAATGTCTTAGACATCTTTTTTCGCTCAATAATCATTTAACAATACTCTAGATGTCGCTCAAAGACGCAAGAACCCTTTCAAAAAACCCAGCAACGCTATCCTTTTCGATCCAACGCACTACGATCACCAGTTCATTGTCAGGATCGATATAAAGCAACTGTGATCCCACACCCAATGCAAAAAAAACAGAATTGGATGCAGCTGGAATTATTCTGTTGTCTTGGTTGTTTAGCCACCACAAATATCCATAGCCGGGGGCAATTGGGCAGGGCGTAATACATGCCTCAATCCACGCAGCCGATAAAATGCGTTTGCCGTTCCACACCCCTTTGTTCAGCATCAGTTGACCAATTCGCGCATGATCCAGCGCACTGATCCAAAGCCCCCCTCCCCAATGCGCACCTCCCGAGACTGACTGTATAGTTCGACCGTCAATTTCGACCCATGAATTGTCATAGCCGTGCCATTCCCATGTATCTGATGCCCCAATTGGATCCATGATGCGTTCTTTGAGAACTTCCGGAAGTGGGCGACGGAAAACGTGCATCAAAGCGAGAGAGAGGCGATTGACACGTACATCATTATATTCCCAATACGTGCCCGGCCTCTGCATCTGGCGCGGAACACCCTTTTGGGTGCCGTGAGCTGAATTGCCGTTTACAACACGGTTGTGATCAATCCAATCGGGTTTATCCCAAAGGGTGCCCTCCCACTCACTGGTCAGTTGGAGAAGCTGAGTCCATGTAATTTCTTGATTTTGGGCAGAGCTAAATCCCCCATCTTTGACTAAATCGCGCACTGGCGCGTTCACATCAGGGATCAATCCATCTGCCACAGCAATTCCTGCGCAAATAGCTAGATAGCTCTTACTTATACTAAACGTCATATCAACGCGTTCGACATCCCCCCATTTCATAACTAGATTGCCACTCCGTAAAATAATGCCAGACGGGTCTGCCCTGTTTTTGACTGGGCCAATAGTCTTCCCAATCGGCCAAGGCTCTTCAAAATGGCCCTCTTCAAGCGCGGCGCCTATGTCGCGGTTCATTCCTGATTCTCTGTCGACCGCAAATCGAACGGCTGCATCAAGGCCAGACGCATTAAATCCTGCTTTTTTAGCGCTGATCATTGGCCAACCCATGTAGCTTGAAGTCTCCACCATCCCTTTTCCTTCCAGATAAGCGCTAGTATTGAACAATAATATACCCTTCTGATAAACTGCACATAAGGCCAGTGTGCAAACAAAATCGTGTTCAGATTGATGGAATTTTATCCTCTACAATCCAAGCCAAACTATACGTTTTAAAGACTTGCCAAATTTTCCAGGAAAGGACTTAGCCGTGTTAAAGTCTATACTGATTGCAACCCAATAAGAGACCGCAATTTATGTAAGATATGAAATTTCAGTTCAGCGCGTTAAAAAAGATTTTTGACCCTTATCTTAAACTTTTTTCAGATTCTTTTTTTTGCTGTCAAAGCCTTGTCCACCCAGGGCTATTTCGGGTCATTGGCAAGACTTCGCGACAGGGTATGTAAGACGTCGCACAGTTCAGAAAGACCACGCAACCGCCCAATCAACGGGTAACCGGGAAAAGACTTTCTATTCAAATCTGATAGAAGTTCATGCCCGTCACCGGGGCGAAACGGAATGTTCAAATCAGATCGTCCCTCAGCACGGCGCGATTGCTCTTCTTGTAAGAGAATTTGGCAGACTTTGACCATATCCATATCCCCCCTCCAGATGTGCGGCCTCTTCAAAAGACCCATCAAACCTGTATAGCTTACAGGTGCGCACACTCCGGAACTGGGCTGATTACAGTCCCATCTTTCAAATGCTGCAAGATATTGTCCACCGTAAGATTGCCCATCGCAGCGCGGGTCTCTTCTGTTGCACTGCCAACATGGGGCAAGAGCACAACATTTGATAGGGCGCGCAATGCTGCAGGCACTTTGGGTTCAGTAGCAAAAACGTCTAAGCCTGCCCAGCCTAGCCTGCCTTCAGCGAGGGCAGCGATCAAAGCCTGTTCATCAACGACTGAACCACGGCCAACATTAATCAGCGTCCCATTTGGCCCTAATGCATTGAGGACCGCCTCATTTACTAGATTGTGGGTCGCGGCGCCGCCCGGCGTGATGCAAATCAACACATCACAGATCTGCGCCATCTCTGTCAAATTATCATAATAGGTGTAATCTACCGACTTTTTGTTACGCGCATGATATACAATTTTTGAATTGAACGGCACAAATTTATCAGCAATCGCTTGGCCGATCCGCCCTAGACCCAAAATCCCTACCGTTTGGTTGTCCGCAGAGCGAGACAGGGGCGCATTACCTTTACTTTCCCAATCCCCCGAACGAACATGTGCTTCGTCTGCCAGAAAATTGCGATAACACGCCAGCGTCAAAAGTAGTGCTGTGCTCGCCACTTCGCTGTTTAAGACATTAGGTGTATGAGTGACCGGGATCCCACGGGCAACGGCCTGTGCGGTATCAATAGAGTCGTAACCAACGCCGTAACAACTGATTACTTTGAGGTTCGGCATAGCATCAACAAAGGCTGGCCTTACTCCATCATGTCCGTTGGTGGCAACATAAGAGATTTTACTGCCATGTTGCTTGAGCCAAGCTGTGGGATCCCTATTATCATACAAGTTATGAATCGTGAATTTCTCAGCAAATCGTCCCTTCATTTCATCAGTAGCATCACCGATTAAGAGAAGATCCCTCATAATCATGAGTCCTCTGTAACATTTTGAATTTGAGTACCTAGACCTTGGATGGTCAATTCCATCACATCACCTCGCTTAAGGTAGATTGGAGCGGGCTTGATCCCCATCCCAACACCTGGAGGTGTACCCGTGCTGATCACATCGCCTGGATGCAGTGACATCAATCCAGATAGATGTTCGATAATCTCAGCCACCGTGAAAATCATAGTGTTCGTGTTACCTGTTTGCATGCGTTTACCATTTACATCAAGGCTCAAGGTAAGATTTTGCGGATCACTTATTTCATCACGCGTTACCAACCACGGACCTGTTGGTCCGAACGTGTCGCAGGATTTACCCTTGGTCCACTGGCCCGTCAAATGATTTTGAAAATGCCGCTCAGAGACATCATTGATCACACAATAGCCCGCGACATAATCCAAGGCATCCTCTTTTGAGACATATTTCGCCGTCTTGCCAATCACCACCCCAAGTTCAACTTCCCAGTCGGTATGTGTCGACCCACGGGGCATTGAAACATCATCATTTGGGCCAACAACTGCTGAAGTAGCCTTCGCAAATAGAATAGGATGAGTCGGTATGTCTGCACCCGTTTCGGCCGCGTGGTCAGAATAGTTCAGACCTATACAAAGGAATTTTCCAATATTTGCGACGCAAGGACCCATCCGTGGCGCGCCAGTGACAAGAGGCAAGCTGTCTGTGTCAAGTGTAGCAATCGTGGCCAATGAGGCATCTGACAAGACCTCTCCACCGATATCATCGACATGCGTTGACAAATCGCGTAGAGCCCCGTTAGCATCTAGCAAACCGGGTTTTTCAGCGCCCTTGGCACCATATCTGACAAGTTTCATTCTTTCTGCTCCTAGTGGTTGTCACGCGGCGTATGTTTGCGCGCGATGTCCCGATATTTATCAGCATCTTTCAAAATCATACCCTCATCAAAGCGACTGACTTTTTCCCGGAACAACTCTTGCCAAGGCGAGTGGCTCTCGGGATATGGATAGCCTTCAGCCTGAAACTCACGGGTACGCTTTGCCAGTTCTTCTTGCGATATAAGAATATCAGCGGTGCATTTTTTCAAATCAATACGAACCATATCCCCCGTTTTCAAAAGGGCTAGACCGCCGCCAGCTGCTGCTTCTGGTGACGCGTTCAAAATGGACGGACTGCCTGATGTGCCCGATTGGCGACCGTCACCGATACAGGGCAAAGCTTCCACACCCTTTTTAAGCAAATATGCAGGTGGACGCATATTGACCACTTCTGCGCCACCAGGATAGCCAATTGGGCCAGTACCACGCATGAACAAAATGCAATTTTCGTCAATATTCTCAGTAGGATCATCGATCCGGTGATGAAACTCTTCGGGACCATCAAAGACAATCGCACGCCCTTCGAAAGCATCAGGATCGTTGGGGTTGGACAAATAAACGTTGCGAAATGTATCGCTGATGACAGATGTTTTCATTATTGCACTATCAAACAGATTTCCACTAAGATTGATAAATCCTGCACTGGCCTTCAAAGGATCACTGACCGGCTTGATAACCCTTAAGTCTTCAGACCTAAGGTTTTCACAGTTTTTGCCAATACTTTGACCGTTAACCGTTAGTGCGTTTGGATGCGGCAACAAACCTTCGGCCATTAGTTCACCAACTACAGCCGGGACACCGCCGGCATGCTGGTAATCCTCCCCGAGATATTCACCAGCCGGCTGCAAGTTTACCAAAAGCGGAACATCATGGCCAACTTTCTGCCAGTCATTGTTGTCCAAAGGCACTCCTAAATGACGCGCAATCCCATTTAAATGAATCGGCGCATTAGTAGAGCCTCCGATTGCAGAATTGATCACAATCGCGTTTTCAAAGGCTTCTCGGGTCATAATATCGCTTGGACGTAGATCCTCCCAGACCATGTCAACAATTCGCAACCCCGTTTCATAACTTATCTGTCCGCGTTCGCGGAAAGGCGCAGGGATGGCTGCGCTTCCCGGCAATTGCATACCCAGCGCCTCGGCCAGCGAATTCATTGTGGTCGCTGTACCCATCGTATTGCAGTACCCCACAGAAGGTGCCGAACTCGAGACCAAATCCATAAACGCATCGTCGTCAATTTCGCCCGAAGCCAGCATTTCGCGCGCTTTCCAAACAATTGTTCCCGACCCAGTACGTTCACCTTTGAACCACCCGTTAAGCATCGGACCCACGGACAAGGCAATTGCTGGTATATTAACAGTTGCCGCCGCCATTAAAAGCGCAGGCGTTGTCTTGTCACATCCGATATTTAAAACAATACCATCAATTGGATACCCAAATAAGCTTTCAACGAGGGATAGGTATGCCAAATTTCTATCCAGCATAGCCGTCGGGCGCTTGCCAGTTTCCTGAATAGGGTGAACTGGAATTTCGAGTGGTGTGCCACCAGCCGCCAAAATACCATCGCGCACTCGTTTCGTCAGCTCGATATGGTGGCGGTTACAAGGGCTAAGATCACTGCCGGTTTGAGCAATCCCAATGATTGGCTTTCCCGACTGGAGTTCTTTACGGGTCAGCCCATAATTAAGATAGCGCTCAAGATAGAGCGCTGTCATTTCTGGATTATCTGGGTTCATAAACCATTTACGAGATCTTAAATCTTCAATTTTTATCTTTTTCATTTTTTACCCTGACCATCCGCCGTCGATTACATGTCCCTGCCCTGTGGTAAAGGCACTTTCGTCACTGGCTAGATAGACCACCAGTGCCGCTATTTCTTCTGCCTTTGCAATACGCCCCATGGGTTGACGTGCAACAAATGCTTTCATAGCGGCGTCATAATCGCCAGTTGCATGTAAACGCTCTTGCAGACTAGGACTCTCAACTGTGCCAGGACAGATCGCATTACAGCGCACGCCTTTGGTTATGTAGTCCACGGCTATAGATTTTGTAATACCCAAGACCGCAGCTTTGGTTGTACCATATATGAACCGGTTAGGCGCGCCAATCACTGACGAACATGCAGAAGACATATTAATGATGGAACCGCTGCCCCGCTCAAGCATTCCTGGGAGTGCCGCCCGAATCGTACGCAGCATGGACCGCACATTTAGGTTAAAAGCGAAATCCCACTCTTCATCGGTTGCATCGAGCACACTGCCATGATGAACAAATCCTGCACAATTAAAAAGCACGTCAGGACGCCCTTTGGCGATGCCGGAGGCAACGCTTTCTTCACAACAAACGTCTAGGGGGAACACCTCAATATTTGGATGTTTCTCAGCCGCGAGGGTTTCAAGTGTTTTCAAGTTAATATCCGTAGCAAAAACATACGCGCCCTCTGCGGCCAGCGCCACAGCCGACGCCCGGCCTATGCCCTGTCCAGCAGCTGTAACCAGCGCACGCTTTCCATAAAGTCTTTGATTTTGCAATTTTATATCCTCCAGTGATGCTGTAAATTTCTCAGCCTAAGGGTTAATCGCTCGATTGCCTCAGTGATTAGCATTTGCGCTAGCAACACTCAACACATTGATCTTGCGTCAAACAAATCGGTCAGGAAATATAGTTGTCACCTTTGAAATTAAGTTGATATAAAACATTTAAAACTGAAATCAGGGACCTATTTTTTATGACTGACACTTTGCAAATCGCCTTTATTGGCACCGGACTAATGGGCCGACCCATGGCACAAAACCTTTGCAGAGCGGGCCATCGTGTCGTGGCATGGAATAGAACTGTGTCAAAGGCGGATCCTGTTCGCGCCCTAGGCGGCACAGTTGCCCAATCCTGCGACGCAGCCATTAGGGATGCAGATATTATCATTACGATGCTTTCTGATGGACCAACGGTACTAGGTATTATTGCCGACCCTATAAATGCCAGCGCATTAAAGCCAGGCGCGACTTGGATCGATATGTCGAGCACAAAGCCCGAAGAAGCTCGCGCGCAGTCATCTGCGCTGCGAACTTTAAGTATTTCGCACTTAGATGCTCCAGTATCTGGTGGAACGAAAGGGGCAGAAGGGGCAACGCTTGCAATTATGGCGGCAGGTGAGGAAGCCGACTTTGATAGGGTTAAGCCAGCTTTAGAAGCGATGGGCAGACCAATTTACGTTGGTCCCACTGGATGCGGTCAACTATCCAAACTGGCTAACCAAGGGATCGTAGCGGTGACGATTGGTGCAGTGGCCGAAGCCATGCTCTTACTTGAACGCGGTGGCGCAAACCCAGCAGCTGTGCGCAAAGCCTTGCGTGGCGGCTTTGCGGATGGCACCATCCTGCAGCAACACGGCGAGCGAATGACTACCGGGAATTTTAAACCAGGCGGCCCTTCAAAATTTCAACTCAAAGATCTCAATAACGTTGTGAATGAGGCCGAACAATTGAAGCTTACACTGCCACTCGTCCAACATATTCATGCTCGTTTTGCACATCTGGTTGAGACTATGGACTGTGGAGATAAAGATCATTCTGCCCTTTATTTAGAGCTTCTGAGCCAGAATCAGTAAGAGAACATTATGACAAAAATCTTTATCTTAGGCGGCGGTGGAATGCTTGGTCAAAAGCTTGCAAATCAACTTGTCAAAAATGCTTCAGAGACCGCAGCTGAACTGGATATATCGCTCTTTGACGTGGCGTTCCCGCCAGAAACTTTGGCGGGGGTAACAAAGATAACTGGCAATATTAGCCATCCCGCAGAAATTCAAAAAATTGCGGCACAGAGACCAGATATCATTTATCATCTGGCCGCCATCGTGTCTGGAGAGGCGGAAGCAGATTTTGATAAAGGATGGCAGGTCAATATGTTTTCAATGTGGGCTTTGCTTGAAGCCCTTCGTATTGAGAACCGTGAAAGCGGCGGATCTTACATTCCCAAAATTATTTTCACATCTTCGATCGCCGTTTTCGGTGGGCCTTTCCCAAACAAAATCGATGATGAATTTCTATCTGCACCTCAAACCAGCTACGGCGCACAAAAGGCTGCATGCGAGCTGATACTCAGCGATTTCAGCCGAAAGGGCTTCGTTGATGGTATTTCCCTGCGCCTTCCAACCATTTGCGTACGCCCCGGAAAACCCAACCTCGCAGCCTCAGGATTCTTCTCAGGGATCATTCGAGAGCCCTTGAATGGACAAACCGCCAGCCTTCCCGTGCCTGATACAGTGCGCCACTGGCACGCCTCACCTCGTGCTGGAGCTAACTTTTTGATACACGCCGCGAAGTTGGATACAAATTTTCTAAACAATCGTCGCGCCCTGAACCTACCAGGCGTAAGTTGTACAATCGCGGAACAGATCGAAGCGTTGCGCAAAGTTGCAGGTCAATCAGCCGTTGACTTGATTGTTCCCCGTGCTGACAGAGCTATTGTTAAAATTGTAGACGGATGGCCACAGAATTTTGCCCCAGAGCGCGCCCTTGCACTCGGTTTTAAAGCTGAGGCTAATTTTGAAGAAATCATTGCAACATATCTTGAGGATGACTTACCAACAGCACATTCCTTAAAGAACTTATGAAAACACAACTGGTGGCATCGGCTTACAAAGATTGCGGGATAAATGGTCAAAAACTCGCTGTTTTATAAGTTCTTTATTTCTTTCAAGCCGTGCGTCCAGAATGCCTTTATAATCCTGTATCTTCTCAGCGAGGGAAATATATTCTTTGTCAGTGTTAATCAACTGGTGGTGAAATCTACAATAAATTATTCCGTTTGACGCTTTAAGCACGTCAGAGTCGCACGAAGATATAAATGTCTCATGAAATTCCAATTCTGCTTGTGTCCAAAGTGGGAATAAAGGCGAGCGGTCCTCGCTTGCCCATACTCTGCTTTGAATATGAGATAGCTTATGATGCGCTGCAGTAAGACGTGCTTCCCATTCAAGACCACCAAGCCGAATCAATAGACATGCCCCCTCGCACTCTAAGAGGATCCGCAGGTGGGTTAGCTCGCGTTGAAGTTGTGGATTGGGCATCGGAACGCATAAGCCGCGCTGCTCTTGAAAAGATACCAGCCCTTCTGTTGACAATCTGAACAAGCTCCCGCGAATTGTACTTGCCGTACAATTAAAGTTTGCCTTAAATTCATGTTACACGTCTCAAAAACAAAAAGTGTCCGCATATGTTAAACCATCCACGAAACTCTTTATTTTGTGCGCAGAGAGTTTGTGGCATTCCCGACACTTTCGGTTTTAAGATTAAAAAGCAACAAAACATACGCAACCTTTCACCCATTCAGTCTGTGGATGAATTATCGCGTATTCATTTCCCTCGGACATCGGACTGATCATTTTTCATTTCACCGTCCCAACTTGCTCATAAGGGGCCCTGATGGATTTTATTCGGCTAGATAAGTCTGATAATGTTGTTACTGCAACTCGAAGCCTAGAAGCGAGTGCAGCCATAGAAGATATCTCAACTTTGAGTTTAATTCCTTTGGGACATAAAATATCCACAAGGAATATCGTCAAAGGTGATGAAATTCGCAAATACGCGCAATTGATCGGCTATGCGGCCGAAGATATCCCTGCGGGTTCGCATGTACATACACACAACATGATCTTTCGAAATACCAATATGGAATATGAATTCTGTAATGACCTGCGCCATGTATCTCCAGTGGAAGAACATGAGCGCGATACATTCATGGGGTATCAACGTGAAAACGGTGGCGTTGGTACGCGCAATTATATTGCCATAGTAACCTCGGTCAATTGTTCTGCGACCGCAGCACGGATGATTGCAAACGCGTTTACGCCTGAAATTCTTGCAGACTATCCAAACGTGGACGGCGTCGCGGCTTTTGTTCATGGCACTGGATGCGGTATGGCGGGTGACGGCGAAGGCTTTGAGGCTTTGCAACGCGTAATGTGGGGATATGCACGCCATCCAAATCATGCCGGAGTGCTAATGGTCGGCTTGGGCTGCGAAATGAACCAGATTGACTGGCTTTTGGAAGCCTACGGCCTCAAACAGGGGCCACTATTCCACACAATGAATATTCAATCCGTTGCGGGTCTGCGCCGCACTGTTGAGTTAGGGATCAAGAAAGTACGCTCGATGCTACCGTTGGCCAACGCTGTAAAGCGCACACCTTGTCCAGTTTCTAAATTGAAAGTTGCGCTTCAATGTGGTGGGTCGGACGCTTGGTCCGGGATTACCGCCAATCCAGCTCTGGGGTATGCTTGCGATTTGATCGCTGAACAAGGCGGAACTGGAGTCTTGGCGGAAACACCCGAAATCTACGGTGCTGAGCATTTACTAACTCGACGCGCTATTGATCAGAAAACTGGGGAAAAACTTATTGGGCTTGTAAAATGGTGGGAAGAATATACCGCGCGCAACAAGGGCAGCATGGACAACAACCCAAGTCCAGGAAATAAGAAAGGCGGTCTAACCACCATTCTAGAAAAATCACTCGGTGCAGCCTCAAAGGGTGGAACGAGTCCTTTGAGGGGCGTTTATAAATATGCCGAACCTGTGACCGCAAGCGGGTTTACGTTCATGGACAGCCCCGGTTATGACCCAGCCAGCGTAACCGGTCAAATTGCAGGAGGTTGTAATTTAGTCTGCTTCACAACAGGTCGTGGATCCGCCTTTGGCAGTAAACCCGCCCCGACCATAAAAATTGCAACAAACACCGAAATGGCAAAACGGATGTCAGAGGATATGGATATAGATGCCGGAACAATGTTGAGTGCTGGAGATAGTCTTGAAAAAAAGGGCCGTGAGATTTATGCGTTGTTTTTGCGAGTTGCGAGTGGTGAGGCGAGTAAATCAGAAGCCCAAGGCTTAGGAGATTACGAATTTGTTCCATGGCAAATTGGAGCCGTAATGTGAAAAAAATTATTGTCTTCGGCGCCGGACTAATTGGCGCGCGCCATGCGCAATCAGTGCAAAACCATCCAGCCTGCCATTTGATCGGCGTCGTCGAACCCAATACAGAGCTACATTCAGATCCAAGCATAAAATACTATAGTGACATACGCGAATTCACAGCTTTTGTAGATGGCGCCATAATTGCGACCCCAACGTATTTGCATGCTGAGCATGGGAAATTTGCGGCTCAAAAGGGCTGGGATATTCTGATCGAAAAGCCTGTGACCGAAACGCTTGAACAGGCCCAAGTACTTAACCAAGTTATTGCACAAACCGGCGTTGCAACCTTGGTCGGCCATCACCGACGGTATCATAAAAGGATTCAAGATTTAAAAAACATTATAAAGTCTGGCGCAATTGGAAATCCCGTTACGGCAACGCTAATTTGGGCAATGTGTAAACCAGACGCATACTTTAAAGGTAATTGGCGCAGTACAGGCGGCAGCCCGGTTATGATCAATTTAGTGCATGACCTTGATGTGTTGCGCTTTATATTTGGTAATATTTGCGATTTTCGGGCTTTGGGTAGTGCACATATTCGCAAAGCCGGCCGCGTTGAAAGTGGGGCTGTACTTTTGGCCTTTGACTCAGGCGTGACTGCTGCAATCAGTTTTGCAGATACCACTCCTAGCCCCTGGGGGTTTGAAGCTGGTACCGGCGAAAATCCCAATATTGCAACAACCAACCAGGATATGATGTGGATTACAGGTACGAATGGGGGAATTTCGTTTCCATCAATGACTAAATGGGGCGGTGCAGCCGATTGGTCGAAAGCGCCAATTCCGCACACCCTACCATATGAAATTACAGTGCCCTTGGATGAGCAGCTTAATCACTTTGTAGCAGTGATGGAGCGAAAGTCTGATCCTCTAATGTCAGTACTTGATGCAACAAAAACACTTGATATAACTTTAAAGATCGATGCTTTGCTCACCCAAGAGGAACAGAGATAAGGTAGCTGAGACTAATGTTTGGGCGCACCTTTAAACTAAAAGGGGAACACAGTGCCAGAAACACTAAACCACGCTCAATTAACATTTTACCAGGACAATGGTTTTCTGGTGTTGGGAAATAGGATTCCTAATGTTTGGTTGGAAAAAATTCGATCAGAAATAAGCCGGTTTGAAAAAGAAGCCGCCCTTCTTGAGCAAAGTAATGACCGCTTAGATCTAGAGGATAGTCATACCAAGGAAGCCCCCCGCCTTAGACGCATCAAATTGCCCCATTTGATCAGCCCTGATCTTAACGACTTGTTACATTCTGATTATATATTAGGTCCAGCTCGCGATCTAATCGGCCCACATATTCGTTTGCATACGAGCAAATTAAATATGAAGTCGGCGGGCTACGGCGCTGCAGTCGAATGGCATCAGGATTACGCGTTTTACCCCCATAGTAATGATGATATTCTAGCAATTGGTGTGGTCATCGATGATATGCAACCAGAGAATGGCCCTCTTATGGTCTATCCTGGAAGTCACAAAGGCCCTGTTTACAACCATCATGTAGACGGTGTTTTTGCCGGAGCCATGCTGCCCGAAGAGAATGGGCTTAACCCTAAAGATGCAGTTTCTTTGCTCGGGTCAGCCGGATCAATTTCGATCCATCATGGGCGTATTGTTCATGGCTCCGCTCTCAATACTTCGGATCGCGCAAGGCGTATCTTGTTTTTCGAGATGATGGCTGCAGATGCTTTTCCTATTATGGGATCTATGACCCACTGGGATGGAATTGAGGATTACAACACGCGAATGCTTTGTGGCGAGCCAACCTTGCACCCGCGCCTCAAAGATATTCCAGTTCGCATTCCACAGCCGCAACCCAATGTCCCGATTTCGATTTATGAAATCCAGAAAGGTTTGAAAAACCGTGCCTTTGAGGCAATTAAAACCTCCTAAAACACTGGAACACAGAATGTCAAAACCTAACATTGGATTTATTGGCCTCGGTTTAATGGGAGCCACCATAGTCAATAAACTGCAGGACCTTGGCTATTCTATATGCATATGTGCAAATGTATCTCGCGCCAATCACGCGTAAGCTCTCAGGTGTTGTAGCGGCAGAAACAATGAAATTTATATGGGAGCGCTTGGTACTTTTTCTCTTTTGCCCTTGGCATTTTACGATTGGGTCACGCCGCAAACCACATTTGAATGGATTCTTATGACAGCCTTAGGCGCGTGGGCTTGGGCGGGATATGAACTTCTAACACGCGCTCATGGATATGCCCCGGCAAATACCTTGATGCCTTACACTTATAGTTTTATGATTTTCTTGACTATCGAAAGCTATCTGGTTTTTTCCGATATTCCGGATAGATGGACGTTGACAGGTACCGCAATCGTTGTCATTTCCGGCCTGATTATTTGGAAACGAGCTCAGTTACGAGAGGAAACACATTGAAAGTTGCCTGTATCGGCGAGGCCATGATTGAACTCTCCATGAACGAAAAGCAAACAAATTTAGGAGTGGCAGGAGATACACTAAATACGGCTGTTTACCTCAAGCGCTCAGCGCCGCAGATTGACGTTGATTATATAACTCGCCTTGGTTCTGATCCATTTTCTGCGCGAATTATCGCGTTCATCAAAGATCAAAAACTAGGTACAGACGCCATCGAAATATCTGAGAATCGCCATCCTGGTCTCTATGCTATTACCACATCAGGTGACGGGGAAAGATCCTTTACCTATTGGCGCAGCCAGTCCGCAGCCAAACAGCTTTTCCAAAGTCCGAGTGGCCCCAACTTGGAGTACTTGGACGGTTACGATGCTCTTTATCTTTCGGGAATAACATTGGCGATCCTTCCCGATGAGATTTGCACTGCATTGCTTGGTTATCTTAAACAGTCAGAACACATTTTGGCTTTCGACAGTAACTATAGGCCAGCTCTATGGTCAAGCCCAAGTAAAGCACGGGATGTGATGCAACAATTTTGGCAACGAACCGATATTGCCTTGCCGTCAGTTGATGATGAAATGCTTTTGTGGGACCAGAGTGAGAAAGAGGTCATCGACCGTTTTTCAGCCTTGGATCGCGATGGTGCCCTAAAAAGGGGCGCATCTGGGCCTTTGTCACTCAGCCCGATTGATGAGGAAAACCAAAGTTTTGCGCCCTCGCCCAGGGTAGTGGACACTACCGCAGCAGGCGATAGTTTTAACGGCGCATATCTGGCTGCTCGATTAACAGGCGCGCCCCAAGAACACGCGTTGATGGCAGGACATCGCTGCGCTTCTTACGTGGTACAATATCGCGGCGCAATTGTCCCTTATTCCCTCAGTAAGGCCTAAACGTTATCTAGCACTGACGCCTCTATCCCAACGAGTTCAAGCAAAGATTCATAAGGATTTTGCGATCTGACTGCGGCATTAATTTCTTCAGCCTGCAAATCTTGCAAAACATATTTTTGTGCAACTTCTTCGACACAAAACTCCGTCCACCGGATTAGTGCCAATTTAAGATAAGGACCGGCTTTTCTGTTGGCCGAAAGTTCCCTTATACTGTTGCACCACCGATGCGGTATTTTAAGGCTTCCATCCATCGCAATTTGACGCAACCGATGTTTCAAATCCGGATTTTTGAACCTTTTAAGCAGGGCTGAGGCATATACTTCTGTTTCTTCCTCGGTCACCCCTTGAAGCGTTTGCGCAGCCTCTCTCATCAGGCCATGCGCCTGTAGTCGCAGTTCGGCATCGCTAACCGCCTGATGAACAAATTCATACCCTGCTAGAATACCTGCATAGGCCAAAAAAGAATGTGCACCATTCAACATGCGCAATTTACGCTGCTCATGCGGGCTTACATCTTCGACAAACTGCACATTAGCCCAATTGGGCCGCGGCCCAACAAAACGATCTTCTATCACCCATTCTGAAAAAGGTTCGGTAGCGACAGCCATAATATCGCCGGTAGCATCCATCAAATCATGGGTGGCAGCGGGTGTGATACGATCAACCATCGAATTAGGAAAAGAGACCTTTGTCCAATCAATTTCTAACTCTGCAGCTTCGGCGAAATCACGCACTGCTCTGGAAAGAATATCTCCATTGTGACTGAGATTATCACAGCTCAATACTGTTAACGGCGTTTTTCGGCGCACCAAACCATAAGCCAGAAAACCGATCGCAGTTTTAGGCTGATCTGTCTTCAAATCTTCCAGAATTTCAAGATTATTGAGATCAAGCAGATTGTCAGAGGTAAGTGTATATCCTTTCTCTGTTACGGTGAGCGAAACTATATGCGTTTCAGCGTCTGCCACAGCGGTTATCACCGACAGCTTGTTTTCGGGCGCCACCAAAACAGATTCCAAGACCGTAATCCGTTTATCTGCGTCGCCCCGAACGCTAAGAGTATAGTCATAGTTTTGCTTGCTCAGACCATCACGGATTGCCGCAGATCTCAAACTGACACCAAGGATCGACCAATTCCCCTCGATCTGAGTGTAATCCGCCATATGAGCACGAAAGAAATTTCCCACCCCTATATGTAGAATACGTTTGGTCATCTGTTTATCCTTTCGCCATAGCACCCTAAAGATACCTATGGTAATCTCGCCCCTAAGGCCTTAACGCGAGCTAAGTCCCCTATAAAAAGTCACTGTTATGCTCTTTGCAAATAAGCGATATCAGTCTTTAATATATTCTGTATCCGTCTGCTACTCTCCGTTTTCTTTTAAGCCTAGTGATACGTTTGATTGGAACACAACCTCAAGAGGAAAACCTAATAGATTCAATTTGCCTAACGTCAGCGATCGTGTAAGATTTCTAAGAATTAATTGGGAAAAATCGTTATAGTTTTTGTGGCTTTGCTGAGAAATGTTACATTTCATTTGTTTAGGCTTTCAATTTAGGATCATAAATTTTCTTCGCAACTTACGTTCTAAGGTTCTGGACTTAATCAGGAGTAACTGTCGGAGAGAGTACAGAAAATGGAACGGGGTACGATGCAAAATAGAATTATTGGTATTAGAGATATGAGCTCCAGCTTGGCAAAAAACCTCATCCAAAACGGGTTTGAAGCGAGTGGGCATGACTTGAAATCAACGCGTATGGATGCATTTGAGGCAATGGGGGGCAAGCAATGCCGCTGAGGTTAGGTCCTCCAGCGATGCGGTCTTTGTTATGGTTATGACTGGAGAAGAAGCAAAATTGGTCATTTTGGGAAAAGACGGTTTAGTTTCGAATATGAAAGCAGGCGGAGCAGTTTTGTTGACTGCCACCATTAAACCCAATGAAGAAAGCAGGATTGCCGCAGCAGTGGAAGGCTCGGGTATTAACTTGATCGACTCGCCGGTATCAGCCCGATATCCCGGTGCCCAAAGTGGCACACTCACCCTTATGGCCGCAGAACCCGACGGAATTCTAGAACAATTTGCCCCAGTCATGGAAGCTGTCTCAGGCACGATCCATAGGGTTGGTGAGAAAGCTGGCATGGGAAAGACTGTAAAAGCCTGTCTGCAAACTCTTATCGGCTCTATCTTTTCTGTGACATTCGAAGCTTATGTGCTAACGGCAAAAGCTGGCGTAAAACGATAAGATCTCTTAAGAGTTTTTTCAACCAGCATTGCAGGCTCTGGCTGCACTAACACAGCACTTGAGAATATTATCGATCGGAAATTTGCACATACAGGTAGCGGAATTGGAACAACGCATAAAGACCTGAC
>CAJWEI010000035.1 GCA_913031285.1 uncultured Alphaproteobacteria bacterium
CCGTTAAAACGGAACAACACAGTCCCATCTCCATTAATAATAAACGTCTCCGGAAGGCCTGTAACACCCCAATCGATACCAGTGCGCCCTCTATTATCAAATGCCACCGCGGAAAAGGGGTTTCCTTCATCTTTCAAAAATCCAATTGCATTCTCGTCCCGATCTTTTACGTTCACCCCATAAACCGAAATACCACTCTCTGATAGGTCTTGAAGCGTGGAATGTTCTGCGCGACAAGGCGGGCACCAACTTGCCCAAAAATTAACTAGCGTAACTTCACCATTTTCGATCATTTCATTTCGAAAAACCTCATACCCTGCCAATGCAGTTTCTTGGATCTTTGGGGCAGATTGACCAATCAAAGTTGAGCGCATCTCATTTGGATTATTACGCTGCATACCGAATATAAATAATGCTACCAAGCCTAAAAATATCAGTGGAGGCATAATTAAAAATAGAGAAATTTTAGGCATCTTTATCAAACTCCGCATCCTTTAAAAGCACTTTTGATTTAGAATTGTGCCAAAGAACGTAAATGATCAAGAGCGCCAATAACACGATTGTTATAGCATAAGCCGATAATACAAATGATGTGTATTTTCCCAATTCCACAGTCATGAAGGCATCCTTCTAGCCGCAACTACTAAGGCACGGCGCATCCTAATTTCTGATCTGGTTCCGATTAGTACAAGCGCTAAAAATAGAAATATAAAGCCAGCGATCGACAATAAGAGTGGGTGGTAAAAAACATCTGCAACATTTTTTTCCTTATCGAGTGACAAAGAAGCCCCTTGATGTAGACCCTGACTCCAAAAATTTACAGCATAACGGCTTAGAACGGCAAACACAGATCCTACTATACAAAGAATTGAAGTTAAATCAGCTGCGTTATCTGGGTTTTCGATAGCTTTCCAGAGCGCCAAATACCCGATGTAAAATTGGAAAAGTATCAAAAATGAAGTCAGCCGTGGATCCCAAGCCCACCAAGTGCCCCACATGGGCTGCCCCCAGATTGCCCCTGTTATAAGCGCAATCAATGTCATAACTAATCCTACCGGTGCGGCGGCTTTAGCTGCAAGCGCGCTTACATGGTGTCGTCTAATCAACCAGATCAGCGAGGCCACAAGCATCATGAACCATGCGTTTATTGCCATCAAAGCAGCAGGGACATGAATATAAATGATCTTAACTGTCGAGCCCATCCTGTAATCATCAGGCGTCCAAAAGAAGCCCCAGAACAATCCCAATATAAGACAGATGCCAGATAACGCCGAAACCCAAGGCAAAACACGGCTCGACAATTTTAGAAATTTTACTGGATTGGAATATTCCCAAAGAGACATTACTGAAACCGCATTTCTATCACATTTATAATCATATTTTCACCTCAGGTTGATACGTAAAACTGCCGAAGAGGCAAATGGCAAAACAGCCACTACGCCAAAACTTACACCAAGCAGCATCCACAAAGGAGTTTGCAATTCAATTCCGATACTTCCTCTGCGCGCAACTTCAGCTCCAAAAATTAGCGTGGGTACATAAAGTGGCAATACCAAAATGGATAAAAGTAAACCACCCCGTTTTAACCCTAATGTCAAAGTAGCTCCAAACGTACCTATCATGCTGAGAGCAGGTGTTCCAAAAACCAATGACAACAATAGCCAAAAAAATCCCTCAAGCGGAAGTCCCAACATTAATCCAAGAAGGGGTGAAGCTAGTCCCAGCGGAAGCCCGGTCGTCAACCAATGCGCCGTTGCTTTGGCTAAAATAACATTTTCCAATGGCAAAGGGGAAATTGCAAGGTGATCAAGCGTACCGTCTTCATAATCCAGAGACAAAATTCGATCCAATGAAAGTAAGCAGGCCAATAAGGCACCTACCCAAAGAATGCCAGAAGATATAGCCGACAAGAGAGCTAAATCTGGCCCAATCCCAAGAGGGACTAGCACAGTCACTATTAAAAAGAACATGATAGCAAGCCCAAAGCCACCCCCAAGGCGCATAGCCAATTTCAAGTCCCGAAGTAAAACCGCCCTCATAAAAATGCCTCAGCGCAATGATCATAAACCGGACTTTTGGATTTATACTCGTCAAGGTGTAGCGTTTTACATCTTGGCCCCAAGTCAAGATCAGCATGAGTGACAATCAAAGCCCCACCACCATTTTGAAGGTGCTGTTTAATAACGGCTTCTAGCTGCAGAATTGACGCTGAATCAAGCGACACAGACGGCTCATCTAAAACCCACACCAGCCTATTACTGATCAACATCCGTGCAAGGCCCACGCGACGTTTTTGACCAGCTGACAAAAGACCCGCAAAACTAGACTTTAGCTCATTCAGGTCAAAAGCTGAAAGAGCTGAACTTACGTCTTTAGAATCGAATATATCAGCCCAAAACTGAAGGTTTTCGGTGACCGTCAAGCTTGGTTTGACACCATCGGCATGCGCTGCATAAACAAAAATATCTTCTTGGGTAATTATCTTTCCAGACAACGCAGGCTGCAAACCGGTAATCACACGCAGAAGGGTCGTTTTGCCAAGCCCGTTTGGCCCTTTGAGGATCAACGCCTCACCAGATGCCAAATCAAAGCTGACATTAGCCAGAAGCACTTGGCTCGAGCGAGTAATACAAAGATCCTGAACACTTAATAGCATATTTACAGACTTAAATCATTCTATCTGACATAAAATTAAGTTCCATTGATTGGGAAAAGAGCTGCTGCCACCCGTCTGTCTTCGGATAAAAGTACGTTATAGGTGCGACAAGCAGAAGAGCTGTTCATAACTTCCACTCCAACACCAGCATCCTCTAGGGCTGAGCGAAAATCTTTTGGTATATGAGAAATTTCATCACCTGTCCCAATAAACAGCACATCTATCTGATTGGCAAGTTCAACTAGACCTTCAATCTCATCATATCCCGCCCACGAAAACACGCCTTTTTTGGTGACCACAAGAGGTGCCTCATGCGCTGTTCCAGCAACCCGAAAAAAGCCAGGCCCATATCCATCGATAGGAACAGCATCGCCGAATTCTATTTCATTAAGTTGCAAACCAAACTCCTTAATCCAGAAATGGTAATCCCTTTATGGCAGAAAAGGCGATAATACAAAATGCGGCAAACCGGTAAACACCTTCTTTTTGAGGATTGAAAAATTTTGCACCAACGAGATTTCCGGCGACAACCGGCACCACCATTGTCAATCCGAGAAAAACAGCTTCCAGTTGAAGAAATCCAAAAGCATAAATAGTCGTAATGAATAAGGCATCAAAAGAAAACAAAAACATTAAAGTATTTGCCCGAACGACCGCTGCCCTATAAGGTCCGGCCATATAAAACAGGATGACAGGTGGCCCAGGCATTCCCAGAAAACCGCCCGTTACTCCAGAAATAGTACCGAGGCTTAAAAGCATCGGCATAGTGACCTTGCTTCTATACTGTAGACCAAACGCCAAACATAACAGCAAGCATAGCGCAAGACCTGAGACTAAGTAACGAAAGATCTGTCGATCTGCATAACTCAAAAACCATAAAGCCACAGGCAAAATAAACGCCATTGGGATAATCAGCATGACGAGATGGTTTCTGCAGGCATCTTTTACAGCTTTTCTAAGCAAGGGAATTGGACCAAAAAAATCCATGACTGTCAAAACTGTCAATGCTTCAATAGGCTGTAAAAACATGCCAGCAACTGGCAGGAAGATCATCGCTGTGCCGAAGCCAGTGAACCCACGCACTATTCCTGCCACAAATGCTGCCAGCGCAATCCACAAAATCCCGTGAGATCCCCAAACAGTGTTTAGGACCTCACTTAGCACTACTGTGGGACCTGAGTTCCGGCTTCAGAGTTGGGTTTGGACCAGTCTCGCTTTACGCCCAACCAAAGTAAAGTAGACGAAGCCACAAAGACCGAGCTATAAGTTCCCACAATGACGCCCCATATCATTGCGAAAACAAACCCTCGGATGACATCACCACCAAGAATAAACAATGCAATCAGAGCCAGTAACGTAGTCAAAGACGTTGTTACTGTTCTATTAAGAGTTTCATTGATAGAGCGGTTTAAGACTTCTTTAAGAGGTAGCTTCTTATATTTGCGAAGATTCTCGCGAACTCTGTCAAAAACAACAACCGTGTCGTTCAATGAATAGCCAACAATCGTCAAGAGTGCTGCGATAATGGCTAAATCGAATTTGATTTGCAAAACTGAGAAAACCCCAATTGTCAAAAAAACGTCATGGATTAACGCCGCTACCGCACCTTGGGCAAACTGCCATTCAAACCTTAGCCAAATATAAAAAAGAACTGCAGAAATCGCAAAAACAACGGCTAAAATAGCCGTTTGCACAAGCTCACCCGACACTTTGGGACCTACGTTTTCAACGGAAACAAAGCTTATATCCGGATCTATCTTTTGAAGGGCTGCAAGGGCACCCAATGTCACATCACTTACACTTTTTTCTCCATAATTCTGCTGTTGGATACGAATCATTGCTACATTTTGATCATCATCAAAATTAGGATCAAAAACTTCTGATATCGAAATATCACCAAACTCAAGCCTACTCAGAACAGAGCGATACTCTCCAACATCGACAGTTTGAGTGCTTTGGGACCGGATCGTCGTCCCGCCCAGAAAATCAATTCCAAAATTAAGGCCTTGGAATAGTAAAGCGCCCAATGATAGAAAAACAAATACTGCCGATATACCGAGAGAAACGCGCGCTTTGCTGAAAAAATCCAATGTCGTATCTTGAGGAACTAGTTTCAGACGCATCATTATACCTCCAATGTTTTGGGTCGGCGACGCTCAAACCAGAGAATTACCAGAAGCCGTGTCACAAAAATCGCAGTAAAGACTGATGTCATAATTCCAAGTCCGAGAGTAATCGAAAACCCCCGCACCGGCCCTGACCCCATAACAAACAGAATGACTGCCGTTATAAAAGTAGTTATATTTGCGTCAAAGATAGCACTGAGGGCTTTTTCATAGCCCAACTCAATGGCCCTTGCAGGACCTTTTGCCGTTTTTAGTTCTTCACGGATGCGTTCAAAAATCAAAACATTTGCATCCACTGCCATTCCTATTGTGAGTACTATGCCAGCTATTCCCGGAAGTGTGAGAGTGGCGCCAATCGCGCTGAGTAGACCAAATATTAGACCGATGTTTATGATCAAGGCAATATTTGCAAAGATACCGAACAGGCCATAGCTAAGACCCATGAACAACAACACTGAAATGAAGGCAATGATACAGGCAACTTTGCCCGCTTCGATGCTATCCGCCCCCAATTCTGGGCCAATCGTGCGTTCTTCTAAAAAGGTTAGCTTTGCCGGAAGCGCTCCCGCTCGCAGCAAGACTGCTAGATTAGTACTTTCTTCGACTGAAAAACTACCCGTTATGATCCCTGACCCACCAGGTATATGGCTTTGGATTACAGGCGCACTGATAACTTCGCCATCGAGCACAATTGCGAACGGATTACCTATATTGTCCGCCGTATAATCGCCAAAGCGCCGCGCACCTGACGGATTGAAGCGAAAGCTAACCGCAGGTCGTCCATTTTGATCAAATGCCGGTTGCGCATCGACCAAATCTTCGCCGGTTACGACAGGGGCAGCCTCCAACACATAATACCGTCCTTCATCAGCGATTGAGGGCAAAAGCTCTTTTCCATATCCTACAGCTGCCTCTGGGTCATTTGTCGATGTCTCGACAGGCTGGAATGTCAGTTGCGCAGTGGTGCCAATAAGATCCTTAAGTTCTTCGGCTGATCCTATTCCAGGAACTTGTATAAGAATTCTGTCGGTCCCTTGCCTCTGTATGGTTGGCTCACGCGTTCCAACTTCATCGATCCGGCGGCGGATGATTTCCAAGGCCTGTCTCAATGTGCGCTCATCTGAGGCAACGCGCTCTGCATCAGAGAGCGTTACTATTAAAATATCGTCCTGAAACGAAACCTCCAGATCACGCGACCCTACTGCGGTCAAAGACGTTACGGGCTGAGATATTCCTTTTGCAAGGTCGGCGGCGCGTGCCATCTGGTCGGGTTGCGAAATTTTAACGCGAATTTGGTCAGTTGGTCCAGGCTGTAAGCGAATGGTACCAATCGTCGCTCGTTCGGGTCGCAAAACGTCACGAAGGGCAGGCCAAAGTGATTTCATCCGCGCCGCATAGACATCCTCAACTTGGACTTCGGCTAACAGATGCGCGCCACCGCGCAAGTCTAAACCAAGGTTTACTAAACCGGACGGCAAATAAGACGGCCAAAATGGCCCATCCACCGAAACTTCTTGACCTACTTCAATGGCCTTTTGGGCATCATTATAGCCTTCCACACGGGAATAAAATCCGTTAGGAACTGCTAGTAATAAGCCCAGTGCACACATGCCCCAGATCACAATACGTTTCCACAAGTCTATCTGTAACATCCCAGATGGCCTTTCCAGTAAAATCCGTAGATTAGGTGTCTTTGGCAGGCTCAGTTTTACTAAGAACCTGCGCAATCGTTGACTGAACCACGCGCACTTTCACACCATCTGAAACTTCCACTTCGATCTCATTGTCTTCTTTGACTTTGGAGACCTTCCCTATCAGTCCACCTTGTGTAACGACCTGATCGCCGCGACGTAGACTGCTGACCATTGCCTGATGCTCTTTGGCTTTTTTCTGTTGTGGGCGTATCAAGAGAAAATACATGATCCCAAAAATAAGAATTAGAGGAACGAGCTGACCAAAGGCGTCCATGATGGTATCCTAACTACAGTGAATATTCGGCCAAACCTATGCTTAGAAACCGCCGTTTGCAAGAGGAGTTGAACCTTGAAATTAGGACATTCTTGCCTTTCTTCCAGAGGTGGCAAATTTAATAACGGCGTCACATACTCACTTTTTAGCCGATCATCCCCTACCCTTAGCTGGATAACTCTTGCATAAAAGCGTAGTTGGAGTCTTAGTGCACGAGCAAAGGAGCTTTTCTATGCATGATATAAAAGCAATTCGCGATAACCCAAAGGCTTTTGATGCAGCCTTGGCACGACGCGGGGTATCTTCGATGTCTTCCTCTTTATTAGAGATAGACACTGCACGGCGCGCATCTATCCTTGCAGCAGAGACGGCTCAAGCAGATCAAAATAAAGCGAGCAAATCCGTCGGAGCCGCCCGAGCAAGTGGGAATATAGCTGAGTTTGAGCGGCTGCGTACACTAGTGGGCGAGAAGAAAGCCGAAGTCAGCGAGATGAACGCTAAAGCCAAAGAGCTTGATAATAAGCTAACCAGTCTCCTTATGAGCATTGAGAACCTCGCCTCGGAAGATACCCCGGATGGAGAAGACGAGGATGACAACGTCGAGATACATCGTTGGGGAGAGCCTAGTGAAATAAATAATCCAAAAGAACATTTTGAAATTCAAGGGGTCAAAGCAGGCATGGATTTCGAAACAGCGGGGCGCCTTTCAGGATCGCGCTTTGTGGTTTTGCGCGGTGCAGTTGCGCGCATCCATCGAGCTTTGGCACAGTTCATGATTGACGTTCATGTGGATGAACACGGACTGTGGGAAACGAATACGCCCGTCTTGGTGCGAGATGACGCTATGTATGGCACAAATCAGTTGCCCAAGTTTGCCGAAGACAGCTACCAGACAACAAACGGCTGGTGGCTGATTCCTACCTCGGAAGTGACGTTGACGAACACTGTGTCTGGTCAAACTTTAGAGGAGACTGATTTACCAATTCGAATGACCGCTCATTCGCTCTGCTTTCGCTCTGAAGCTGGTTCAGCCGGAAAAGATACCTCAGGTATGTTACGCCAGCATCAATTTGAAAAAGTCGAAATGGTCTCAATCACAACGCCAGAAACATCTCTCGATGAACACAATCGTATGACCGAGTGTGCAAAAGCCATTTTAGAAAAACTTGATCTGGCCTATCGCATAGTTGTTTTATGCACAGGCGACATTGGCTTTGGCTCAAAAAAGACTCACGATCTTGAAGTTTGGCTGCCGGGACAAAATACTTATCGCGAGATTAGCTCCGTTTCCGTTTGTGGCGATTTCCAAGCCCGTCGTATGAATACGCGCTTCAAACCCAAAGGAGGAGGCAAGCCAGAGTTTGTTCATACACTGAACGGATCAGGTCTAGCCGTCGGTCGCTGCCTAATTGCTGTATTGGAAAACGGTCAGCAGGATGATGGCTCAGTTCACCTACCTGAAGTTTTACACCCTTACCTAGCCGGTAAAATGCATCTAAGTGCCGAGGGCAAATTAGTCTAAAATCTGTATGCTTAAATTAAATAAAGAAGCGTCGCGTTTTATTGTAAACATTTTCCAAACCGTAAAGCCTACAATATTGGTTTGACCTAATTAAAGATGCTTTTTCAGCTTTGAAAATGCTGGCTTTTTGCGGTCTTTATATGGATTTTGGTTGGCCTGTGACCGCATATATAAGCGAATTGGTGTTCCGGGCATGTCAAAATCCTGTCGCATACCATTTACAAGATAGCGGGAATAACTTTCCGGCATTTTATCCGGGTTCGAGCACATCACTACAAAACCTGGAGGGCGGGTTTTAACCTGAGTCATATACCTAAGCTTTACCCTGCGCCCATTTGGTGCAGGAGGTGGATGGGCTTCTACCATACCAGAAAGCCAGCGGTTAAGTTGGGCTGTTGTAATACGACGGTTCCAAACGTCATGGGCACGCATAATGGCCTCTTTTAACCGATCCAGACCACGCCCACTCTTTGCCGAAACGGTTATCAAAGGTGCACCGCGAAGTTGGGGCAAGAGCCTCTCGAAAGCCTCTTTAAGTTTTTTCAGCTTTTGCTGCTTTTCCCCCTCAACATCCCATTTATTCACGGCGATAACCACAGCGCGCCCCTCGCGTTCTGCAAGATCTGCAATGCGTAAATCCTGCTGCTCAAACGGGATTTCTGCATCAAGCAGGACAACAACAACTTCGGCAAATTTGACTGCTCGCAGCCCATCGCCGACAGATAATTTTTCAAGCTTCTCTTGTACTTTCGCCCTCTTGCGCATTCCAGCAGTATCAAAAACACGCATTGGCACACCGGACCAATCTATTTGAAGCGAAATAGCGTCACGCGTAATCCCTGCCTCAGGCCCAGTCAAAAGTCTGTCTTCACCTGAAATTTTATTTATGAGAGTAGATTTTCCTGCGTTGGGTCGACCAACAACGGCAACTTGCAGTGGTTTCATACGCATGGGAAGTCGATATATTTCCTCCTCATGCTCATCAATATTAATATCAGTTTCGGCCATCTCTAGCTTGGAGCGTTCCGAAAAATCGTCAGCCAGGGGCATCAAAACAGTAAGTAGTTCACTCATACCTTCACCGTGTTCGGCCGAAAGCCGAAGTGGCTCACCAAGTCCTAAATTCCATGCCTCGAGAACACCCTCGTCTGCGGCAAAGCCCTCGCCCTTATTGGCGCCCAGAATAACAACTTTTGCTCGTTTGCGAAGGATATCTGCAAATATTTCATCCATTGGTGTGACCCCAATACGAGCATCAATCATGAATAGACAAACATCAGCCATATCGACAGCACGTTCTGTGAGCTTACGCATTCTACCACGGAGGCTTTCATCTGTTGCCTCTTCAAGTCCAGCTGTATCAATGACAGTAAAACGAAGATCCCCCAGCCTTGCCTGACCTTCGCGTAAGTCGCGCGTAACGCCCGGTTGGTTATCTACCAGCGCAAGACGCTTTCCAACAAGCCTGTTGAAAAGCGTTGATTTTCCAACATTGGGCCGGCCAACAATTGCCAGTGAGAAAGTCATTCATCTGCTCCGATGTGTCCAAGATACTCTAGCTACACTAAATTTTTCTCAGCGGAAAGCGTGTAAATAGCCCTTCTTTGATATCACGTAAAGTGTACCATCTGCAACAATCGGGACTGTAGTCGCCCCACCCGGAATAAGAAAACTACGCAATTCGTTCCCCGAAGTAGGATCAAATTGTCGTAATTTTCCATCGCTGGATGCAACAATCAGGTTCTCACCTGCAAAGATTGGACCGTGATGTACCACAATCTCTTTTGTCCGAATACTATTTTCGTCCAGATACCCCGGAAGTTTCACGGCCCAAACAAAGTCTCCAGTTCCAGAGTCAAGGCGCATGAGTTCTGAAAGATCGTTAATAAAGAATACAGATCCTCCTGCTGGCCAAATTAGTGAACGCGTTCCATAGGGAGCCGACCAAAGGCGCTCACCACTGTCACGATTAAGTGCCACTATCCGACCAGAAGTATTTGCCGCGAATACCGAGCGACCGCTTATTACAGGGGTCGAACCAATGTCTTCTACAGTAGCAACAGATTGCCCAGACCGTCCACCGGCAAGCGTCGCAGTCCATAATGAAAGTCCACCCTGACGAAATGCGGCCTGTATTTCACCGGAACCAAATCCAAACATAACAAGTTTATCAGAAACAGATGGCCCAGTTGTTCCCGTGACGTTGTTGGTATCAGCCAACCCATCAATCTGCCAACGTATACGTCCAGTTTTCGATTCAATTGCCCAGCTTGTTGCATCATTGCTGACCAGATAAACAAGCCCATCAGAGTACGCCGGTTGACTATTTCCCGTTCCCAAAAGAGCTTGTTTCCAGATTTTTTGACCTGTTTTGGGCTCTAATGCCCATAAGTCACCATACCCAGTTGAAGCGAAAAGCATCCCGCCACCAATCGCAAGTCCACCCCCATCAGCCTGACCCGACCCCTCTGTCGGGGGCGTCAGGTCTTTCGACCAAAGGCGCGATCCTGATTTCGAGGTAGCAGTCAGAACCATTTGACTATCCATCGTGAATATGGTTCCACCTTTTGAAATCGGATCCGCGGTCAACCTTGCCCGGGCGGTATCCCCTATTCCAATAGATGTCGACCAACGTAATTTGAGATCCGCGGCCAACACCGCGTTCGACGTTCTAGTCTTAGAGGTTGCGTGTCCTTGAGGCCAGTCCAAGTTCCTGATTTGTTTGGGAGCTTTAAAGGCCAATTGTCTATTAGCAGGACGTTCAGCCTTAACCTCACGGTTGTCTTGATAGACAGCTGATATAAGCTCACGTTTGCCCACAAGAGTAGCCTTTTTTTCACTACACCCTGATGCCGCCAAAATCACCAGATAGATAATACTCGACAAAAGCGTTAATCTTTTCACCTCGGAGCTCCTTACCCTCATCATCTGCGGTGCTATTTCCCGCTTTGATCCGGATTTTCTCCCAACACGGTCCTTAGTTGAGAAGCTCTCTGACGCAAGCCCTCACTGACACTCGCATCCTCAACAAGCCTAGACAAGCGATTTACCGCAGCTTCTACCTGATCAGAGCTGAGTTCAATCAACGCAATCTGTTCTTCTGCAAGTAAACGATAAGGACTGGCTGAGTTAGCTATTGCGGTCAGATCTGCCAACCTTTTCTCTTCGCTCAGGCCCGTTTCTTCTAACAGCAGCTTTTTAAATTCAGCTAAAGCATGATACTCTGCGTCGACGTCGATGAGATCTCCAACGCCTTGTAAAACTATGGCAGCCTCTTGGGATTGTGAAGCGCTTGATAGCTCGGCGGCTTGTAAAAGGTTCAAGACAGATTGGGTATTATGATTATTGCTGTCAATCTTGCCAATGGCTTCTGCGCGCTGAGTATTTGTTTCTAGTTTTAAAGCTGCAAGAATAGCATCTCCGATTTGTTGTGCCCCCGCGGCAGCTGTCGTAATACTATATTCCCGATACGCCGTACCAGAAACCACCAAAAGAACTGCTAGCACTGCAATCCATCCATATTGCCGCATGAGAGCAAACAGGCGGTCTTTCCGGACCTCTTCGCTGACTTCCTCAATAAAGCTATCTGTTTCGCTCACAATCTAACCTCGCCATTAATTAGCAAAACTCTTACCCTGTCTTATCTCAAGTGCCAAGTCCCAAACACGTTGCCGACTATTGCAGCTTATTGCATAAATGTTTAGCATAAAAAGCCGCAAAAGGTGCTCGCAAGTCAACTCAAAAGTATATTTCAATACGGAAAAGACAACCATGAGAATAATATCCATCCTGACGACGCTTTTTGTATTGTCCGGGCTGTATTTTTTGATTTTTGAACGCGCTGCAGTAAAAGCAGTGTCACGAGGTGCTCCCTTGTCAACGCTCTTCGCCGGTTTGGACGATACGGAGGATATCGCGACCCAACAAACTGAGGCTAAAATTGCTAATGAAAGCCCTCAGACGAATTTAGCATCCCAAGTCATTAAAGTTTTCGCGTTAAAATCAGTCGAACAGGAGATTGAAAGCGTCGTTATTTTGCGTGGCCAAACCGAAGCATCGCGAGAGGTACAAGTGCGCGCCGAAACATCAGGGCAAGTTATCTCTGAACCACTTAGAAAAGGGACTTTGGTCAAAAAAAATCAGATTCTGTGTAGGCTTGACCCAGGAGTCAGAGACAGCCTCTTGGCGGATGCAAATGCAAAATTGGCTGAAGCTAAAGCTCGCGTGCCAGAAACACAAGCTAGGTTGGAAGAAGCTGAAAGTCGCCTTGATGAGGCCAAAATAAATTTCAATGGCGCAAAAAAATTAGCGCAAGATGGATATGCTAGCGAAGCCAGAGTTGCAGCAACAAAAGCTGCCATAAGATCCACAGAAACGGGCGTAGCAAGCGCTCGCGCCGGATTCAAAGCAACACAGTCGCGCATTCAGGGTGCAGAAGCGGCTGTCGCAAGTGCAACGAAAGAGATCGAACGACTGATACTGAGAGCGCCTTTCAGTGGCTTTTTAGAAACTGATACCACAGAAATCGGAAGCCTTTTGCAACACGGCTCCCTCTGCGCAAAAGTTATTCAGCTCAATCCAATAAAGCTGGTTGGCTTTGTAGCCGAAGTTGACATGCCAAGGGTCGAAGTAGGTGCAAATGCGAAGGCTAAGCTTTTGGCCGGTCATACAGTTTACGGAAAAGTTACATTTCTCTCCCGCTCAGCGGATAAATTAACGCGTACGTTTCGTGTCGAAGTAGAAGTCCTAAACAAAGATCTCTCTATCAGTGATGGGCAGACAGCGGATATTAAGATAAGTGCCGGGACCAGGACTGCGCATTTGGTGCCACAATCTGCGCTGACATTAAACGACGATGGCGATTTAGGTGTTCGTATTATAGCCACGGACAGCACGTCCCTATTTGTTAGAGTTAAAATGCTGATCGATACGGCAGAGGGTGTTTGGCTGACTGGTTTACCAGATCGTGCAAACATTATTGTAGTTGGACAAGAATATGTGAAAGACGGTGTGATTGTGTCTCCAATCTTTAGGAAACCAACGCAGTGACCAGTGTTGTAGACTGGGCTGCAAGCCGCGCAAGAATGGTTCTAGCAATGGTTTTCCTATCGCTCGCGGCGGGAACATACGCCTACACTGGGCTTCCAAAAGAGGGTGAACCAGACATTGAGATACCCGCTTTATTCATCTCAGTTGTATTTTCCGGAATATCTGCGGCTGACAGCGAAAAATTGCTTGTCTTGCCCATGGAAACGGAATTGGCAAATCTAAATGGTCTAAAGAAAATATCGGCTACTGCGGCTGAAAGCTACGCGGGCATTGCCCTTGAGTTTGAGTTTGGCTGGGACAAAGCCGAAACAATCGCCGAAGTGCGCGATGCCATGTCTAAAGCCGAGGCGTTGTTTCCAGAAGGTGCCGACAAATATTCAATCAATGAACTTAACTTTTCCAAATTTCCAATCATTATCGTGGACCTCACGGGCAATGTTCCAGAACGCGCAATGACAAGAATTGCTAGAAATTTACAAGAAAAAATTGAAAGTATGGATGCCGTACTGGAAGCGGCGATAGACGGAAACCGTAAAGAAATGGTTGAAGTTGCGATCGATCCTCTTCGCTTGGAGGCCTACAACGTGACCGCGGGCGAATTGATTTCGGTGGTACGAAACAACAACCGATTAATCGCTGCCGGTGAAGTTGAAAGTGACCAAGGTGCTTTTTCAGTCAAAATCCCATCTAGTTTTGATGACGTGAGTGATGTCTATGCGCTACCCGTCAAGACAAATGGGGACCGCGTTATCACGCTCGGCGATCTCGCTGAGATCAGGCTCACATTTGAAGACCGCATCGGAACAGCGCGTTTCAACTCAGAACCCACCGTCGCCCTACAAGTTGTCAAGCGTAAAGGGTTTAATCTGATTAAAACGGCTCAAACGATTAAAGACTTGGTCAAAGAAGAACAGGCACAATGGCCTCAAGATCTACAGGCTGTTGTTAAAATGGGTACATCCAACGACCAATCACGTGTGGTTGATAGCATGGTTGGACAACTCGAAGGGTCTGTTCTAACCGCAATTGCTCTTGTTATGATGGTTGTCCTAACTTCGCTTGGCACCCGGGCCGCACTGCTTGTTGGTTTTGCAATTCCAGCCTCTTTTTTACTGTGCTTTGTACTATTAGCAATTATGGGAATCACTATCTCCAATATCGTGATGTTCGGGCTTATCCTTGCTGTCGGGATGCTCGTTGACGGCGCGATTGTGGTTGTGGAGTACGCCGATAAGAGTATTTCAGAGGGCGAAGGCCCTATGAGCGCTTATGTCCATGCCGCAAAACGCATGTTTTGGCCAATTGTCAGTTCTACCGCAACAACATTATGCGCATTCATGCCAATGCTATTCTGGCCGGGAGTGGCTGGACAGTTTATGGGCATGCTGCCGCTTACACTGATTTTTGTCCTATCTGCATCTCTTATAGTTGCGCTGATTTACCTGCCTGTAATTGGCGGTGTTTCCGGACGTATGAGCCGCGCGTTTCAAAATGGCTCCAACGTTTTGAGGACGACACTACCTTGGTTTTTCCGCATGACCCTTGTACCTTTAGTTTTACTTGGCATGTTTACCGGCGCTATGCAGATTATAAACCCAGCCTATCTTTTTGGTGAGTATGCAAGAGACTGGAGTTTGATCGCGTCTATGATTGGAGTTGCTATATTTTTACTTTCGGCCTTTGCAGCTTCAACAGTTTTCAGCTCAGTGACGAGACAGCTCAAAGTGCTCGAAGTGCAAGCAGGAAAACGCCGTACAAATTTTGGCCTGTTCATCAAATTTATTGTTGGCAACCCAATTATGCCAATTATAACGATTTTAGCGGTGATCTATTTTGGAGTGCAGGTCCAAATCTATTTTGGTCAGAATAATTATGGTGTTGAGTTCTTTGTTGAATCCGAACCGGAACAAGCAATCGTTTACGTAAAGGCGCGCGGCAATTTATCTTTGAAAGAAAAAGATGCCATCGTTGTACAAGCAGAAAAAGTCGTCCTGGCCAATCCAGGAATTCAAAGTGTCTTTTCATTTGCCGGCATTGGCGGTTTGACGCAAAATACAGCTGGAGCATCACCCCCTCAAGATACGATAGGCCAGATCCAGCTCGAAACAATCCCGTGGGAAGAGCGTGGAGGGCAACCAGAACTTGATGGTAATATCGTCATGGCGGAGCTCAGAAAAGACTTGGCCAAAATACCAGGAATACAAACAGAGGTGCTTGAACTGGCACGCGGCCCTGCCAGTAGTAAGCCCGTTCATCTAAGACTGAAAGGTGAAAATTGGGAGCATCTAGTCGAAAGTACAGAAAGAATGCGTTATGTATTTGACAACACTTACGGGCTTACTCAGATCGAGGATAGCAGACCTTTGCCCGGCATCGATTGGCAGATAAATATAGATGTTGAGAAAGCTGGGCGCTACGGAGCGGATGTTTCGACTGTTGGAGGTATGGTTCAACTGGTAACTCGCGGAATATTACTTGATACAATGCGTGTTGAGAGCAGCAATGAAGAAATACAAATTCGAGTGCGGCTGCCTAAAAAAGATCGACTTCTGAGCACATTGGATACTCTCAAAGTCCGCACCAGCGATGGGCTAGTCCCTCTTTCTAACTTTACAACGCGGAAGCCTGTGAACAAACTCGCACAAATCCGAAGGGCAAACCAAAAACGATTTTTTGATGTCAAAGCCGGTGTCCTCCCAGATCTAAAGCGCATGTTTGTTGATGAAGATGGCAATAAGCGAGAAATTCTCGTAAATGGGAATGAGCGCATCAGATTTCTAACCACCTACTTGGAAGAGAACCCTCTTCCAAAAGGCATCACTTGGGAATGGGCTGGCGATCAGCAAGATGAGGTAGAGAGCCAGGCTTTTCTAATGATGGCGTTTCCTGCGGCATTGGCGTTGATGTTCATCATCCTGCTGGCGCAGTTTAACAGTTTTTATAATGCCGTTATTGTGCTTTTGGCAGTGGTCTTTTCAACGGTTGGTGTTCTGATTGGTATGTTGGTGATGCAACAGCCATTTTCAACAATTATGACTGGCACAGGCGTTGTAGCGCTTGCGGGAATTGTAGTGAACAACAATATCGTACTTATTGATACTTATCAGGAATATGCCAAGATTATGCCTAGGATTGAAGCTATAATTAGAACCGCTGAACAAAGGATCAGGCCAGTTCTCTTAACTTCGATTACGACGATGGCCGGACTTGCCCCAATGATGTTCGGTTTGAGCTTTGATTTCTTTGATGGTGGCTATTCTATCGACAGCCCGACAGCGCTCTGGTGGAAACAACTTGCAACTGCCGTGGTGTTTGGATTAGGGACTTCTACTGTTCTGACGCTGGTCTTTACACCATCACTCTTGGCAATCCGCGTATGGATTTATACATATACACTTTGGATTGTCCGCGGTCTCGTCGTTTTGGGAGCACCAAAGCAGGCAAAGATTACCAAAGACTGGGCACTTCAACGTTCGATGAAGCAAATTAAAAAACCCGAAATCATGTGGAGTGATTTGGACTCTAAAGAATTAACCACCGATGTCCCCAGACACTCTTTACCATCGTCAAATGAGGTACCTGCAAAGTAAAGTTCACAATACGATATGGATGGTTCTCCTTTGGTGTGGTTATGGAGATGTTTCTCTTGACTAAGCAGCACTTTTTGCGCGCTGCAGGCTCCATAGGCTTTGATAGCGCCCCTTCTTGGCCAGGAGGGAAACATGATTGCCCTGTTCGACCACAACTCCATTTTCAAGAACATAAATGCGATCCGCATGTGCCACTGTGGACAGCCTATGGGCAATAATGATTACCGTTCGGCCCTGCCCCACTTTCTCCAAAGCACCTTGAATTTCTTGCTCTGTTTCGCTGTCCAATGCACTGGTCGCCTCGTCTAGTAATAAGATGGGTGGATCTTTCAAAAGTGTTCTGGCAATCCCGACGCGCTGTTTCTCACCCCCGGATAGTTTCAATCCGCGCTCTCCTACAACACTCTGATAGCCCTCAGGTAAAGAGATAATAAAATCGTGAATTTGTGCGTCTCTTGCCGCTTGGTGAATTTGGCTTTCGCTAGCTCCATCCCGTCCGTACGCGATGTTATAGTAAATCGTATCATTGAATAGAACCGTATCTTGAGGAACCATACCGATTGATCGATGTAAACTAGTCTGAGTGACCTTCCTAACATCTTGACCGTCCACCCTCAATGCACCATTTGTGACGTCATAAAACCGAAATAATAGCCGACCAATTGTTGATTTTCCTGATCCCGAGGGGCCCACTATAGCCACGGTCTTACCCGCTTCAACTTCAATCGAGACATTGCGTAAAATCTGACGTTCGGGATCGTATGCGAAATCCACTGCTTCGAGTGAAACATTTCCACCACTCACTGCCAAATGCACCGCGTCGGGTGCATCTATAACCTCGGCTTGTTCTTGCAAAAGGTCAAACAATACGCGCATGTCAACCAAGGCCTGCCTGATCTCCCGGTAGACTGTACCTAAAAAATTCAAAGGCATGGTGATTTGGATCATATAGGCATTAACGAGAACAAAATCTCCAATGCTTAAGTCACCGTTTTGAACACCTATCGCGGCGAGTATCATGACACTTACTAATGCCATCGTAATCAAAAGTGCCTGTCCAAAATTTAGAAAGGCCAAAGAATAACTTGTTTTTAAAGCAAATTTTTCATACTCTGACATAGCTTTATCATAGCGCAAAGCTTCTCGGTTTTCAGCCCCAAAATATTTTACTGTCTCAAAATTCAATAGGCTGTCAATGGCTTTTTGATTAGCATCAGTATCATGCTCATTCATATCTCGACGTAGTTTAACCCGCCATTCTGTCACCTTGAATGTGAACCAAATATATATAAAAATTGTAAACATAATGATTCCGACATATCTGGCGTCATCAAGTTTCCAAAATAGAATACTAGCAACTAAAACTAATTCGAAAATTAATGGAATAATAGAGAAGAGCGACAAACGCAGTAAGAAATCAACGCCTTTCACACCACGCTCTATAACACGACTAAGACCGCCGGTTTTGCGTGTGAGATGATAGCGCAGTGACAATCGGTGAATATGATTGAATGTTTCAAGTGCCATTTGCCGTAAGGCACGTTGGCCCACTTTTGCAAAAATTACATCGCGCAGCTGCTGGAATGCATTGGTTAAGACGCGAACCACGCCATACGCCACTGTCAATCCAACAGCCCCCAACATAAAGTCTGAAAACCCATTTGACGATAGTTCGTCAACTGCTTGGGCTTGTAAAAGGGGCGCAGCGACACCAAGCGTTTTGGCGATAAACAGGGACAGCAATGCCAATACAACTCGGGTTCTGATCTCCCAGTTACCCTTAGGCCAAAGATAAGGGAGTACCATCTTAATTACACGCCAACCTGACCTCTGTTCGTCGTAACCCGGTCTTACAGTATCGGAAAATTGCTTAGACATTTAAGCTCCAGCTTGGGTGAATAGCTAAATACTGTTTAAAAAAGTGAGCTATTTTACCTTAACATTTGCACTCTAAATTCAGTCAGGTAGCTCAAAAATCTGGCCTGGATAAATTAAGTTCTCGTCGCGAATTTTATCTCGGTTGGCTTCGAAAACTCTAACATATAGAATACCCAGACCATATCGCTCGCGAGCGATGGCCCACAGCGTATTCCCCGGTTGAACTGTCACCACGTTTATCCTTGCCGGCTCTTCCAGAGCCAAAAGCTGGGATTGTAGCGTTTCCACACTTTCTCTTTTGAACGGCGTTTCCAATCGCGAGCTGACCTGACCTGTAGGATCGAGTTGATCGACCCGCAAAGTATATATGCCTGGGTCTATTTCGGATAGAGCTGTATTCCATTGCCCCGTCCCATCCATCACTGCAGTCGAAATTGGCGTGTTATCCAGATAAATGCGAACAAAACCAGAGGGTTTACCACGCCCAGTTAAAGCAACATCACCGTCATCATCATAGCTGATCGTATCAAGGGCCACCTCGGATTTGTCTTTTTCTATACCCGATTGAACAACACGTACACCATCATCGTCTGCGATCATAACAACCGGAGCCTTTTCCGCATCTGCAGTGTTTTCGCTGATAGAACTTATTGGTTCAACCAACCCAGAGGCGTCTTTTGAAGGCTCTTTGTTCCCTACTGAATCCGGCTCGACGTTGAACTCGTCATTTATTGCGGCTTGTGGCAAAGACGCTTGATTGGCATCATCTTTGGATGCGGAAGATTGAGCCTCAACAGCGGTCTTGGACTCTTTTACATCTGATACTTGATTTTTTTCAACTAAGGCGGCCTCAACTTGCGTCTTACCGTCTTTAGAATTAATTTTCTCTGGTGGAAATGTTTTGCTAGTAGAAGCTACATTCGAGGCCAGTTGCTGTACTTTAGAAGAGCCTATTTTAGTTGCAGCAACACCGGCAACGCCTTGACTGACCTCGATATCAATGGACGGCGCACTACCAATGATCGTCTCAGAGGCAGTGTTTGTCTCAATAGATGTATCTGCTTTAACGACGGGTTCCCTTTCAATTTCAGCTTCTTGAATATCAAGTGTTGTTACTTTTAAGTTTTCTTTTGCCTCGTACTGAGTATCTAAAGCTGCAGCATCTGGCGCGCGCTGTTTCTGAATGGCATTTTGGGGTTTGGATGTCTTTTGTGTTTCCGGGCTAATACTTTTCATCTCTGGTACAGTTTCTTGAGAAGCTGAACCTTTCTCCAATTGTGTGTTTGGGTCTTGGCTTTTATCAAGCTCAGCTATCACAATAGGTGCCGCTATTTGAGCTGGGGATATAATAACTTGCTGTTCTGAATATACCGCAATGCCATCAAAATCCGACACTATAGATAAGACCCGCATTTTTGCACTGAACGGAAGATCAAAGAAGGCCAAGAAGTCACCACGCCCGTCGGCCACTACAGTCTCAATAATATCGTCATCGAGCAAAATATTGATAAGTTGATTAGGTAATGCTTTGCCCGCCATCAGCACTGCACCGTCCGTCTCAACACGAACTGTTTCGAGTAATGGAGCCTTAAGCGAGTCTTCTAGTTGACGCTGGCTCTCAACCGCTTTTGAGAAAGTTTCAGTGGCGTTTTCAGTCTTGGGTTCCGCAGAGTTTTTTGTAGCAGGTGCCTCCTGAACTACAATCTCGTTGACAGTTTCAGAGGTAGAAATTTCAATGCCCGCGATAGAAGTCTCTTTTTCCTGATCTACAGCTGCAGGAATTTGAACAGTAACAGATTTATTGGATTGATACAAATAAGCCGCTACAATGGTAACGAACAAAAGACCCAAAGCTATCGACACCGGCTGTCGAGACTGCAATTTTTTTTCAGTCATTATCTTCCTCTAGGACTCCTCCTTTCCCTTCTAACGCTTTAAGTATCATTAGCAATGGGTCAAAGTGACGTCAAAGGTCATATGTCGCGAAAAGGGTAATAAATGCAAAAGATATCAATCTGTGTGTATTGCGGATCGCGCAGTGGAAAGCATCCAGAATATGCTCAAGAAGCAGAAACGTTAGGCGCTGGCATTGCGAAACGCGCGTGGAGATTAGTTTATGGTGCGGGCGATGTTGGCCTCATGGGCAGTGTTGCGCACGGAGCCCAAATAAATGGAACAGGTACATTTGGCGTGATACCAAATCACTTACTTGAAGAAGAGGTTGGAAAAACCGATTTAACTAATTTTATAATTACAGAAAATATGCATGAAAGAAAGAAAGTCATGTTCATGAACAGCGATGCGATTGTCTTGCTTCCTGGCGGGATAGGATCATTGGACGAGTTTTGTGAAGTCCTAACCTGGGCTCAGCTTAAACTGCATCAAAAACCTATCGTCGTAGTTAATGTACAGGGAGCATGGTCTCCACTGCTTACTCTCATTGACAGCATCATTAAACAAGGGTTTGCTGCTAGTTCTCTGCGCGCACTCTTTGAGGTTACTGACACCGCTGAACAAGCTCTTCACTACCTGTCCGAACGACTATGATAAAAACTGGTGCTACTGTAAAGCATTAGCGCTACCCAAATCATGGGAAACGCTACCGCATGCCATGTATTCAGTAGCTCTGCAAAACCCAGTGCAGCAAATAGAAACTCCAAACCTAGGTTTATGTACTGCAAAATACCTTCTATGGAGAGTGTTGCCCAATGCGTAGCATAGGAAAATAAAATCAAAGGTGTGGCGGTTAAAGGGCCAGACAGTGGCAGCAGAAGACTAGCGCTTAGATATTGGCCGAAATGGCCGCCAACGCAATATGGTAATATGCAATTATAACCAGGGCAATCGGCGTCAAAAATAAAACCTCAAGTGCGACGCTGACCATAGGACAAACTTCAAGGCTATTTTTTTAAAATAGCATACAGACTAAAGCTGGTCGACAGCATCAAATCAATCGGTGCTACTGTTCCAAGTCCATATGCCAAAACGAGAACCCCAGACGTAGGTAATACCACTGCCAAACATTACCCAAATGAAAAGGTTTCCTTGAACAACAGCTGTCCGAATACAATACACAAAAGTGGAAGGACAAAATAATCAAGACTTGCTTCTGTTGCCTGATTTGTCTGGATTGAGTGAATAAAAAAGTTCCATTCCATAGCCACAAGAAAAGCTACTATCAAGATAAAAAATATCTCCAAGCGATCAGATATTGCTGCATACAACTCACCAAATCGACGGATAAAGTACAATCCCAAAAAGAAAAAAAGAAATGGCCGAAAAATGCGGTGTAACAACAATTCAAAGGATGGAATATGTTCAAAAAACTTGTAATAAAGAGGCGCCAACCTCCAGATCACCGCAGCAGCAATAATTACCAAGATACCTTTTGCTGCATCGTTCATAACTAGGCTCGAGCCTTTAATTGGAAAGAGCAATAGTAAATCAGTATATCCCTGCGCGCTTGTTCGGCAGATATTCCTAGTAAGTTTAGCCAAAATAAGATCGTAATAAGTTTGGCTAGGCCTTATGTAGAAAACCTGTTTCAAAATCTTCAAAGAGATTGCAATTTTTTTGACGGCTATTAAGAAAATTATTTTTTCTATAGCACCAACAAAAAGCATGCGATCTTAGGTATAGTCTTACCAGTTAAATTACTATTTATAATAGATGGCCAGCTGAGATTACTCTCAGTAGGCCAAGCTTGAAAAGAATTTAGTCTTAGACCTCACATGCGGCTAGCGACGTTTTCCCAATTCACTAAGTGATCAAGGAAGTTGCTAAGATAGGCTGGGCGTTTATTACGGAAATCGATGTAGTAGGAATGTTCCCACACATCACAACCAAGCAACGCAGTCTGGCCAAAGCAAAGTGGGTTCACACCATTTTCTGTTTTGGTCACTTTCAGTCCGCCATCTGTGTCTTTTACGAGCCAGCACCAACCTGCGCCAAACTGGCCTGCACCAGCAATCGAAAACTGTGATTTGAATTCGTTAACGCTGCCAAAACTATCGTTGATTGCCGCTTCTAGTTCTGAAGGCATCGAGGAACCACCCGGGCCCATCATTTCCCAGAACTGTGTATGGTTCCAGTGCTGGCTAGCGTTATTAAAGATACCATTCTGCGCAATGGAAGCTGCTGCATAGGTCCCAGTCACTATATTCTCAAGGGATTTACCTTCCCATTCAGTTCCACCAATCAGCTTATTACCGTTATCGACATAGGCTTTGTGGTGAAGGTCGTGGTGGTATTCGATTGTCTCTTGCGACATGCCAAGACCGGCAAGCGCATCGTGGGCGTAAGGAAGATCGGGAAGTTCAAAAGCCATTTGGGCCTCCTTAATCGTGTTAAATCTGTGTAGCCTTAAATGGTAGGCTTAGTTACCTAAGGTCAAGAGCAAACCGCGACAGAAATGAATTTAGAGGATTTCTAGTCAGCGTCTACCAGCTCAAACCTGGAAGCAAGAGCCAACAAAATTGATTTTACGCTAATTCCAGATATCCAATTCGCTGCCCGGTGTTGCAGCAGCTTTGAGTTGTTTGAACATATAATCACCAACCGACCTAAAACAGATGACTTTTGCCTCTTCCTGCGAGACCAACCAGAAAGCAGCAGCTACCTGTCCAAACCGAGTGCGGCGGATTTCACCAGGTTCAAAGACACCCGGGGTAATGTCAACAGGCGCAAGTTTTGCTATGACTTCACGCACGTTTGGACCCGCTAAAGTGAACGTCCTGCGCGCATCCGACACATCAACTACCAGAGCGTGTTTTTTACCTAGCGCTTTTTGAATGGCATCCATAAGGTTTGTTTTGTCTTCCCAAGTGCTCAATATCAATAGCTCATCGGGTGACATCCAAGCCACCATGCTGGTGTCTGCCAGCGTAATCTGGCGCAACCCCGGAAAGTCTATACCGATAGCTTTTTTGAGCGCATTGGCAAACGGCTTCGAGGCAAAATTACCACGCACCGTTATCATACCCAAAGGATCGGTTTGGGACACTGTGACATAGCCGTCAAAATGCATCGCTTCGATACCAGTTAATGGATCAAGCATTCTGCTTCTCTCCATCTTTATCAAAGAAAACTGGATCCACAATTTTGACCTTCACTACAGTACCATCAACTTTTGGAAAATCAATTATTTCACCCATGCGCTCTGATCCTTTGTGCACAAGGCCCATCGCAATTCCTCTACTCAGAGTTGGAGAGTAATATGTTGATGTAACGCGACCAATTGTATTTTTTTGACCGTTAGCATTGCGCCCCTGTCCTACTGCGTATGCGCCATCTGGCAGAACGCTTGCATCGGTAGTTTCCAAACCTACCAAACGCCAACGGTTTGGATCGAGCATATGCGACCTCTCTTGAGCACGTTTTCCAAGGAAATCTATTTTCTTTTTAGAGATGGCCCAACTCATACCAAGATCCTGAGGGATCACGGTGCCGTCAGTTTCGTCTCCGATCATAATAAATCCTTTTTCTGCCCGCATAACATGCAAAGCCTCTGTGCCATAAGGCATGACATCAAATTCCTTACCCGCTTCCAAGAGTAGCCTCCAAAATGCAAGTCCTTGATTGGCAGGTACTGCGATTTCATAAGATAATTCACCAGAAAAGGATATGCGATAGGCTCGCGCCTCAAACCCAGCAATTTGGCCGTCTTTCCATTCCATAAAGCCCAGTGCATCTTTGCTAACATCCATCCCGCCTAGCTTTTCCAGAACAGCGCGCGCATTTGGACCAACAACGCTCACTTGGGCGAACTGCTCTGTCACGTTGGCAACATAGACTTTCCAGTCCCACCATTCAGTTTGTAGCCATTCTTCCATTTGGGCGTGAATATAATCTGCACCACCAGATGTTGTGTGACATAAGAATGTCTCTTCATTGATGCGTGCAACTACCCCGTCATCAATAAGAAATCCATTTTCATTGCACATTAACCCATAGCGACATTTGCCAACTTGTAGACTACTCATCACGTTGGTATAAAGCATATCTAGAAACTTAGCTGCATCCGGGCCTTTGACCAGCAATTTTCCAAGGGTCGATGCATCCAGCAAACCCAAAGAGCGACGCGTCTGGTTAATCTCGCGCTCAACGGCGTCTAAATGGCTTTCTCCAGTTCTAGGATAGCAGTAAGGTCTAAGCCATTGTCCCACTGGCTCCATGAAAGCGCCCCGATGTTCATGCCATTCGTGTATTGGAGTTTGTCTAATTGGCTGAAAAACTTCGTCACGCGCAAGCCCAGCGATCGATCCCATGGAAATAGGCGTGTAGGGAGGACGGAAAGTCGTTGTTCCAACATCAGAAATTGGTATATGTAAAGCACCAGCGAGTGTTGCCAAACCGTTAATATTTGAGAGTTTACCCTGATCAGTTGCCATGCCAAGCGTGGTATAACGCTTGGCGTGTTCGATGCTGTGAAACCCTTCTTGGGCTGCAAGCTGCACATCACTGGCTTTAACATCATTTTGAAAATCGAGCCATGCTTTGGAGCGAAGCTTGATATCTGCACCCTGCGGCATCATCCACACTGCCTCGATCGGCGAAACCAATCTCAGCTGAGCTGACGGCGATTTACTTGGCTTTTTGGCCCCAACGGCTTTTGAACCAACTTCGGTTGAGTCCCTGAGGATCTCATTAAGATCCAAAAATCCACTTGCAGCACCAGCAGGAAAGACAAAAGCTTTGCCATTGTGATCTTTAGGATACTTATCCAAATCAGGATAAAACATAAGCTTTTCATCATCCCAAAGCAGCTTTCCACCACAATGCGAATAAAGGTGCACGACTGGCGACCATCCTCCAGACATCGCAACGCAGTCACAGGGGATTTCTTCCAAAATAGTGCCTTCTCCAGCTTGCACACAAATCGCAACACCCGTGACACGCTTACCTCCCAGCACCTTGGCAATGCCCTTGCCAACCTGCACGCTAATCCCCATGGCCTTGGCCTTTTCACCCAATTCCCCAGCACCATTGGGGCGGGCATCGATGATAGCAGAAACCTCCAGTCCTGCATTTTTTACCGCAATCGCAGTAAGGTAAGCATCGTCATTATTAGTAACAACTACTGTTCTGTCACCAAGGGAAACACCATAATCAACTACATAATCGCGTAAGGCTGACGCAAGCAGAACCCCCGGCTTATCGTTGTCTGCGAAAGCGAGCGGCCGCTCGATCGCACCGGTTGCCGTTATAATTGCTCCGGCACGAATACGCCAAAGCCTGTGACGCGGACCATCAGACTCGGGTATGTGGTCTGACAGTCGTTCATATGCGATCAGATAACCATGGTCATAGACGCCAGCTCCCACCATCCTAGTGCGCATCTCAACATTTGCCATGCCAGCGAGGGACACGACACATTCATCCACAAATTTACCTACAGGCTGACCGGCAACTTCACCACCATCAACAGGCGCACGACCACCCCAATGAGCGGTTTGCTCAATCACTAAAATCCTTTTACCGGATTTGGCGGCTGTCAGAGCTGCCTGCAATCCAGCCGCCCCACCACCAACTACGACAACATCATAAAAGGCATAGAAATGTTCATACGTACTCACATCTTTTTCACTGGGTGCTTTTCCCAAACCTGCCGATTGGCGAATAAACGGTTCATAGATATACTTCCAAAATGGGCGTGGATGAATGAACATTTTATAATAAAACCCGGCTGGTAATAACCGCGACAAATATTTATTTATTGCTCCTACATCGAATTCAAGGCTTGGCCAATGGTTTTGCGACGTTGCACTTAACCCGTCAAATAGCTCAGTGGTCGTAGCGCGCTGGTTCGGTTCAAACATGCCACCCTCACCCAAATTAACGAGTGCGTTGGGTTCTTCAGAACCATTGCTTACAATGCCTCTTGGCCGGTGGTATTTAAATGAGCGCCCAACAAGCATTTGATCATTGGCCAAAAGAGCAGATGCAAGCGTGTCGCCTTTAAAACCAAACAGTTTTTTTCCGTTAAAAGTGAAAAAAATCTTTTTTGATTTATCAATCAGACGACCAACTGTTGAAAGACGCGTACTCATGAAAAATCCCTCCACGACCACCCTGGGCGCTTGGCGGTAATTTTGTCTTTAAGGTCTTGCGGTGGCTCAAATGTTTGAGCTCCATAAGTCCCGAAAACTTCCAATGTCATCGTGCAGCGTGCCGCGTTAAACCATTTTCCACAGCCATTAACGTGACGCCAGCGTTCGAAATGGACGCCTTTGGGATTCTCGCGCATAAAGAGATAGCGTTCAAAGTCAGTATCATCTGAACCAGGTCCAAAACGTTTAAGGTGCGCTTCTCCCCCTGGGCTAAATTCGGTTTCTTCGGCATGAACACCGCAGTAGGGACATTCAAAAATCAACATGGCGTCGCCTCAGACTTGACGTTTCGGTGTGAAAGGCATGCATCATCGGCATAAGTTTCGGTAATATCATTATCGACTTTGAAACCGTTGCTCGTAACACTTGGATAAGTCAAACTGATATACGCAGGAATGCCCAGCGAGTTTAGTCTATTTCCACGAAAGATACTCGCCATTAATGCGCCACCCCAGCTGCAACGCTTTCGTCAATGAACTTGCCATCCTTAAAACGCTGAATTCCAAATTCTTCTGTTAGGGGGGATTGCCCTTTAGCCATCAATTCGGCCATGCCCCAACCAGAACCAGGGATAGCTTTAAAGCCCCCGGTTCCCCAACCGCAGTTTATAAAACAATTCTCCAGCGGCGTTTTTGACAGAATAGGTGAGCGATCCCCTGTCATATCTACAATGCCACCCCAGCAACGTAGCATCTTTAAACGTGAAATCATCGGAAACGTTTCTACGAGCGCGCGAACAGTTTCTTCTACATGGTGGAAACTGCCACGTTGCGTATAGTTGTTATAGCCATCTGCACCGCCGCCAATGACCATCTCGCCCTTATCAGACTGGCTCATGTAACCGTGGACTGTGTTGGCCATGACAACGACATCCATACAAGGCTTGATAGGTTCTGACACAAGTGCCTGCAGCGCAACTGATTCAACTGGCAGACGGAAGCCAGCCATATCTGCAAGCACTCCTGAGTGGCCTGCTACGACAAGACCGAGCTTGTCACAATCTATCGCGCCTTTTGTAGTATCAACGCCCACGACTTTACCGTGTTTCTGACGCACTGCTTTTACTTCGCATTGCTGGATTATATCCATGCCCATATCTGAACAGGCCCGGGCATAACCCCACGCCACCGCATCGTGGCGGGCGGTTCCCCCACGCGGTTGCCACAAAGCGCCCAGCACCGGATAACGAGGGCCAGTTAAGTTTATAATAGGACAGAGCTCTTTTACTTTTTGCGGATCAATAAATTCGGTAGTAACGCCCTGCAATGCATTTGCGTGGGCCGTTCGCTGATACCCGCGGATTTCATGGTAAGTTTGAGCCAACATCATGACGCCGCGCGGACTGAACATAACATTATAGTTTAATTCTTGGCTCAAGTTTTCATAAAGGCTGCGCGCCTTTTCATAAATTGCAGCAGAGGGGTCTTGCAGATAATTCGATCGAATGATCGTTGTGTTACGTCCGGTATTTCCACCTCCTAGCCAGCTTTTCTCAATTACTACAACATTCGTTATCCCAAAATTGCGGCCTAAATAATAGGCTGTTGCCAAGCCATGCCCACCGGCCCCAACAATGATCACGTCGTATCTCTTCTTAGGCTCAGGGTTGCGCCAAGCTCGTTCCCATCCCGAATGAAACCTAATGGCTTCTCTAGCGATTGCAAAAGCAGAGTAACGTTTCATTTGCTTATGGCTCCAGATCCATAGTTTCGTGGTTTGTGCCAAAAAAAACCTACACCGGCGACAGTCCACTGCGTCACAAGAAAACACAGATGCGACATCTGTGGTCAAGATTCTCTTAAGCTCTTTTTAAATCATCCAAGTGCAGTTAGAAATAGGACAGTTTGTCGGAGTGAAAATGGAATTTTGGATTATTATCACAGCCTGCTCAACAATTGTTGCTGGATTTTTGGTTTTTTCGCTTCGATCTGTCAAGCCTGTGTTAGACAAGGATGATGTTGAGCTGCAATTTTACAAATCTCAGTTGACAGAAACCGCGCGTGATGTAGAGCGTGGTATTATCTTAGAGGACGAGGCAGAACGGCTTCGTACCGAGATTTCTCGCAGAATTCTCAAACTAGATGCGCGTCAACCTTTACTGAGAGCATCAGTGTCATCAAACTGGCTTGCCGTCATGTCTGCGGTAATTTTTCTATCAGTCATCGGTGGCAGTGTTGGACTTTATTCTTATCTAGGGTCACCCGGATATAGTAATCTATCCCAAGCAGACCGCATTTCCTTTGCAGAGGAAAGTTATAATACGCGCCCATCGCTGCACGAAAGCTTGTTACGTCTGCCAGCAACGCTTAAGATTGAACCAAATGAAAATTACATCGAATTAGTCGTCAAACTTCGCAAGACGGTCAAAGCGCGCCCCGACGACCTCGAAGGTCATCTTCTCCTCTCTCGAGTAGAAACTGGCCTTCAGAATTTTCTTGCAGCTAGTACAGCGCTTAGTAAGGCAATCAAAATAAAAGGTGACAACGCAACCGCTGAAGATTTCTTTGATTATTCTGAGCTGCTCATTTTAGCCGCTCAAGGATATGTTTCCCCCGAAGCTGAGGATGCGTTGAATCAAGTCCTAAAGCGCGATATCAAATTTTCCGCGGCGCATTATTACGTCGGTCTAATGATGGCCCAAAATGACCGGCCAGACCGAGCCTTTCAAATTTGGCGCAGGTTGCTGATGCAAACGCCCCAAGATAGCCCCTGGATCGAACCGATCCGCAACCAGATAGAAAAAGTTGCTATTGCCGCTGGCGTGAACGATTTTGAGCTTCCCAAATTGACCAAAGCCGAACCAGTAACACCACTACGCGGGCCAAGTCAGGCCGATTTAAAAACGGCCGAAGGTTTGAGTAACATCCAGCGTATGGATATGATCCGTAGCATGGTTGAAGGGCTATCTGAGCGTTTGGCCAACGAGGGCGGGACCGCCCAAGAATGGGCTCAATTGATCCGCGCTCTAATTGTTCTCGATGACAAAGGTCAAGCAATAGCAGTCTGGAAAAACGCCAAATCAGTTTTTGCTGAACACCCCAAAGATCTGGCAATCATTACAAGTGTGGCAAAAGAAACGGGCATTATAGAATGATATACAATAATATTAGCGAGTTTGCCCAAATTCTGACGCCCGTCAAAGCATTGGTCGGGCTTGACCTTGGGACCAAAACAATCGGCGTTGCGGTCTCTGACCACCTTGGATGCGTCGCAACACCATTGGAAACGATCAAGCGGACCAAATTTACGACGGATGCTGAACGGTTGATCAAGATCTGCCGGGCCCGCGATGTAGGTGCACTCATTCTGGGATTGCCACGCAACATGGATGGAAGTGAAGGCCCACGAGCACAATCAACACGCGCTTTTGCTCGTAACCTTAGCGCCAAAATATCTTTACCTCTCACCTTTTGGGATGAACGATTATCCACGGTTGCGGCAGAAAAAGCTCTATTAGAGGCGGATACAACTCGAAAACGTCGTTCAGAAGTCATAGATCACGTCGCAGCATCCTATATCCTTCAAGGAGCACTCGATCGATTAGGGTACTTAAAGACGCATGAATAACGAAAGCTCAGAATCAACGGACCATCTTTGGAAACGTGACGAGATTGAGTCTCCTTGCATCAAACTGTGTACTATCCATCCTGTGGACAAGGTCTGTGCGGGATGCTACCGCTCGCTTAATGAAATTGGCCGCTGGTCGCAGATGAGCGCTGAAGAAAGAGCACGTATTATGGCCCAACTGCCGATGCGCGGCGCTGTGCCAAAAAAACGCCGCGGGGGACGAAAGACAGTCTGAAGCGAGGTTAAAGGCGACAATTGCGGTAGCAGTGGCCAAATCTCGAACACGGCTAATACATTTAAAATTTAGTAGAACAACGTGGACACTTTTTCAAGTTTAAGGCGCATGCGGCAGGTCATAAACGCTTTGTGCAGTTCTCCATCAAAAACTTTGTGTTGTATCTGTTTTTCACTATCAGACCAGTTTCTCTTTATTGATGAACAAAAATAAAATAGAAAGAATGAATTGAGCAAAGGCCAAGCCCTTTGGTTTGTTCGTTTTGGTGCGGATCTAAAGACATCTACTATGGGCCAGATCAATCCGTTCTAGTCTACTTAACCCTCTCATCTGTTTTAACATCTGGCGTTACTAAAAGCTTGTTGGCCCCTTGCGTCGGTAAGCTGGTGTTCTCAATAAAGTTCCCGACCATCTCAGCACCTTACGGGCGAACTTAAGTTGTTAATACACTATTAAATAACCGCTTCGAACCTCTGCAAAATATTGTCTATCATCAGGAGACGTATCTTTCAACTGATCCACCATATCACCAATTTCTATCCTGCTAAACCTTGTGTGTTTGCGTACTTGACTGGCCGGATGATGGCTCAGTCCAAGCGAAGGCTGGCAGCAATAAACCTTTTTGGGCCAGATTGGACGCAGCGCTAAACCACCGCCCCAAGATGGACAAACATTTTGCAGTATGCTCTCAACCCAGTTGTCTCAGTAGGTAGATTCATAGGAGCATATGCTTGCTTAAGTGCTATCAGGCAGTAAGTCTTTGTCGCAAACCTCGCAATTGGGTTTAATTTCAAGCATATATAAGTTCCCTTATTAAAGATCAGCCCATTTTGAAACATCGGTTAGTTGCGGACGTAAATAAGCTATCATACGACCTTCTTTTGGTGCAGATGCGCCCTCTGCCCAAGGCGCAATACCATGAAGAGCAAGGCGGTGAACGACATAAACCTCTCCAGGGTCAGCATGCACAGCAACCCTCGGACAAGTGTCGAACACTTGGCGTCGCGCCGCTTTATAGACATCTGTCAGATCGACAGTATGCCACCTCTGGGGCGGGGTGTCACTAAAAGCTTTTTCAAATGTTTGGGCCATAATGATATGCGAGCCTTCCCATATTACCAATGGGCTAGCCTTTGGCGAACAGGAATTGAGCGGCACCCCAAGAATGTATGCATGCGGTTCCTTAAGCATTCTGCGCCGCGCCTCTCCCACTGGCAAAAGCCCATCAACATGAGCCGCATCACGTTTGCGGCGATAGTTGAACGCAGCTTCACCTTCGTCCTTACGAAGTTTTGGATAGCCCTTATAGATCACAGAAAGCTGGGCGGGGTGCATTGGCTTTGTGTCTACTTGTGATAGCCAATCCATCACCCGACCTTTAAGTGGAGTTCCAGCAATTGTCCCGACTTTACAGGAGGGAAGCGCATCCACTCCTACAAACCACGTGCCTTCACATTGTAGCCACTCAGCCTGCATATTGGGATCAGCAATTACACCAAGCGCATCTCGATGCGCTGCATCTACCCAGGCGGCAATGTCGAGATCATAGTCAAATTTTATCCAGCCCCTGTGATCAAACATGATTTTTTATATTCCTTTAACTTACCTTAACTCATTCATAGATTGTCCTACAACGTGGCTTTCGTCGTGTCAGTCATTTAATTACACCATAAATTACACATAACGACTTCCAAGGTCTTGCAGTTAGGCACCCTCTTTCTGTAGCATGATGCGTAAATAGGCTGCGGTATGAGAAGTTATGATCGATACACTTTCCGATATGATAAAAACCCACCCAGACAAAGCTCTTGCAATTGGCGGAAAAGCATCAGAATGGATGTCTTACAAGTCCTTGCGTGACTTGAGCGATGAGATTGGTAACTCTCTGCATAACATGGGTCTAGGGCGCGGCGACCGGGTCGCCATTGTCCTTCCAAACGGGCCAGACATGGCAGCAGCCTTCGTGACATTGGCTCAATGGGTTATAACAGCACCGCTGAACCCAACCTATAAAAAGGATGAATTTTCATTTTATATTAGCGATTTAAACGCAAAAGCTATTGTATTCTTAGAGGGTTATGATGGTCCTGCTCTGGGTGCAGCCAAAATGCTTGGTACTGCGATTGTGTGGCTGCGCCCGACTGGAAAATATGCCGGTTCTTTCAGCCTTCATTGCGATAAAAAAATTTTTGGTACGCCAGATACCCGCGCACCAGAAGCCAAAGATATCGCTTTGATCCTGCATACATCTGGAACAACATCGCAGCCGAAAATTGTGCCTCTTCTGCAAAGAAATCTGACCGCTTCAGCCAATAATATCGCCACTTCATTGGCTCTGAGGCCTCAAGATCGAGGTCTAAATGTGATGCCGCTTTTTCACATTCACGGCTTAGTGGCATCAATTTCTGCATCTCTTTACGCTGGTGCACAGATCTTTTGTTCGGATGGTTTTGATGCCTTAAAATTTTTTGGACTATTGTCCGAACACAAGCCGACCTGGTATACAGCGGTTCCCACGATGCATCAGGCCATCCTTTCTCGTGCAGGGCGCAATCAAGATGTTATTGACACTGTCGCCCTGCGTTTTTTACGCTCTTCATCAGCATCTCTGCCACCGCAGGTCTTTTCTTCGCTCGTAGAAACCTTTAAAGCCCCAGTAATTGAGAGCTATGGGATGACTGAAGCTGCGCATCAAATGGCGTCAAATCCTCTCCCTCCGCTTGCCCAAAAGCCAGGATGCGTGGGCATCGCCGCAGGACCGTTGATAAAAATTGCAGATGAAACGGTCAATAAGCTTATTCAAGGTTTAGGCGAGATTGTTATTTCTGGTCGCAATGTCACCCCGGGCTATGAAAGCAACCCTGAGTCCAATGCCAAGAACTTTTTTGAAGCCGAAGGTGCACACTGGTTCCGCACTGGTGATCAAGGACAATTTGATGAAGAAGGGTATCTCTGGCTGAAAGGTCGGTTGAAAGAAATTATAAACCGTGGCGGAGAAAAGATTTCCCCGCGGGAGGTTGACGAGATTTTAATGGACCATCCAGCTGTATCACAGGCCGTTACATTTGCGCTTCCGCATGACAAACTTGGAGAAGACGTAGCCGCCGCAGTTGTTTTACGCGACGGGAGTAATGCGGATGAAAAGGCATTGAAAGAGTTCGCCGAAGAACGCCTATCATCTTTCAAAGTACCTCGTAAAATACTGATAGTTGATAATATTCCTAAAGGTTCTACCGGAAAACTGCAGCGTATCGGGCTTCATGATAAGCTTGGGTTGGGTGGGTAATATGACAAAAATTTGCATCTTTGGCGCTGGAGCTATTGGCGGATATCTTGCGCATGCTCTGCACAAAGGCGGGGCAGAAGTTGCTCTTGTCGCTCGCGGAGCGCATCTTGAGGCGATAAAACAAAACGGTCTTACACTTATCAAAGAAGGACAACGGGAAACCCTTGCGATGCATGCGACTGATGCTCCAGAAGAGTTGGGACCTCAGGACTATGTCATCTCTGCGCTAAAGGCTCATTCCGTCGCGCCAGTCATAGATCGCTTTCATTGCCTATTGGCGGATCATACTGCCGTTGTCCCTGCAGTTAATGGAATACCTTGGTGGTATTTTTATAAATCCAAAAGCGGAACTTTGCTAGAAAGTAAATGGCTTGAGACCGTTGATCCGGACGGTGTACAATGGCAAAATTTTGGCCCGGAACGCGCAATTGGCTGCGTTGTCTATCCTGCCTGTGAAATATCCAAGCCCGGCGAAGTGACGCACCGTTCCGGCAATCGTTTTACATTAGGCGAACCGGACGGGGAACCTACCGAACGTGTTATGACCCTATCCAAACTCATGCGAAAAGGAGGGTTGCGAGCGCCCGTTAAATCAAGGCTGCGGGATGAACTGTGGATTAAGCTCTGGGGGAACTGTACCTTCAATCCTGTTTCAGCCCTCACCGGTGCGAGCCTTGATCTGATTGGCAATGACCCCGCCTGCCGCCAAGTCATCCAAAATGCGATGGCCGAGTGCCAGAAAGTTGGAGAAGCAGTCGGTGCGCACTTTAATGTCGATATAGAGCGCCGTATTAATGGCGCTGCCAAAATTATTGGGCATAAACCCTCTACACGTCATGACATTGAAAAGAACCGCCCGATGGAACTCGATGCTTTGACTAGCACGGTGCTAGAACTTGCCCGCAAATTGGGAATCAGCACTCCAGTACTAGACTCTCTTGCCGCACTCGTCCGATTGCAAGGCAATGTTCTAGGGCTGTATGAACGGCGGCCAGAGGTAGAGGCAGTTATCTTGGCCTGAAAGTGCTAATAAACTTAAAACAGTTCGCAAAGTCAAATCTTTAGAAGTTAAATGGGGTGCTATTAAGTGGATGTAAAAATTGAAAATTAATCTGAATTGACATTTCTTATAAAATCTAACAAGAGAAAATAGGTGTAATAGCTAACGATCATAGTCAATCCGAAAAGCATAAATTTACTGGGCGATGCGGTGTGCCAAAAGTAAGTGAGCAGCAAATCAAAAACTCGGAAACTCTAGTGAATGGACCTAATATTGTTAATGGGTTTCTTGAACTCTGCGAATGATCCTACTTGGATTCTCGCAAAATTGAACTTTTAAAGGATCACTCTCAACTCAAAGACAATCTGAAATGAATAAACCAGATTTATAGCAGCAAAAATAGACTAAAACAGCCAATCACTAAGCTAAATCTATTTCAATATTTGACGCGTTTAAGATCGTTGTAAAGATGGACAAGGGCCCATGTCACTTTATGGAAAGCCAAATTTGCCCAGTATTACCAAAGCCAACGAACTCTTCCTGAAAAAAATACGCGCCTAATTGGAAAGAAATGAGACGCTCTTTTGCAAAAAATAGGAAG
>CAJWEI010000036.1 GCA_913031285.1 uncultured Alphaproteobacteria bacterium
CAACTGACTTTTAATCAGTGGGTCGCAGGTTCGAATCCTGCACGGCTCACCACTATTTCAAAGGCTTAGCGTAAAGCATGCAGAGCCTTTTGTATTTTAGTGATACAAAGTGTAGTAGAAGTACGGACTTTTCCATAGTGGCATAAGTATTTTTACACTGCTCAAAATCCTTACCTGTGATAAAAAATTGCAATCTTTGCTCCCAGTGAGCTGCAATGCTTAAAACATGGGCATCCCATCATACTCTGCGCACCTTGGAACGTGAGCCTAGAAATAAATACAGATATTACCTTCAATAAAAACTCAGTTATGCTAAGAATACGGAGTTACAGAAATTGGGACGATTTAATGGAAAATACGTTGCGTTGGGGTGTTTTGGGAGCCTCAAAATTTGCACTTGAGCATATGCTTCCGGCTATGCAGCTTGCCAAAAGAACAAAGTGTGTGGCTTTAGCAACGTCAAAATATAAAAATGCCAAAGCCTTTTTAAGTATCAATCCAGAAATAACTTTACATGAAAGCTATGACCTTCTTCTTGAGGACGTAAATGTAGATGCGATCTACATACCCTTGCCAAACCATATACATGTACGGTGGGCAAGGAAAGCTATTGAAGCTGGAAAACACGTGCTGTGTGAAAAGCCTATTGCTCTTCAAGCTGATGAAATAGATGAACTCATTCGCATGCGAGATACTTCGGGTCTACTGTTGGCCGAAGCCTACATGATTGTACATCACCCACAATGGCAACATGCTAAAGAGCTGCTGCAGTCAGGCGTCATTGGAGAGTTGATACAAGTAGATGGTGTTTTCTCGTACAATAATAGAAGCGATCCAAAAAACATACGTAACAACTCCGCAACGGGTGGAGGTAGTCTGCCTGATATAGGTGTTTATACCTTTGGTTCCACACGATTTATGACTGAGGAAGAACCTGAAGAAATTCTTCATTCTTCAATTTCTTGGGAGAATGGCGTGGACGTTTGGGCCAATGTGTCAGCAAGGTTTCCATCCTTTCGTTTCCTAGGTGTAACTTCAATGAGGATGCAAGCGAGACAGGAAATGAACTTTCAGGGAACGGATGGTTTAATTCGCCTGACTGCTCCTTTTAATCCGCAAGTTTTTGGTCAGGCTGAAGTGCATTTATTCAAGGAAGAGGGCAATCTTCAGACCTTTAGTTTTCCAGGAGAGAACCACTACGTAAACCAGTTAGAAGCTTTTTCTTCATCAGTTAAAGATGGAACTGACTATCCTTGTTCATTAGAGTTTTCAAAAGGAACTCAGCGCATGATTGACATGGTTTTCGCAAAAGAATTATTAAAAAACCCATAGAAACCTCAGCATGATTTTTAATCGATCACTACCTGCATCCTATAAATAAAATTTTCTCAAGTATGAAATATAAAATGCGAATAGCCCTATGCGGATCATCCATTCACTTATAGCTATTCTTGGCACAAAGGTGGGGCCTCACCGTAGTAAACAATTCTAGTCAGAAGGTATCTTTACGGCCGCAGTCCTGTTCAGATAGTGTTTGGTATAAATTATCTGAGTGAAGCATGGAAAATGCAGATTGGTCAGTCATAAAAAATATGCCTAAAGATGGCTGCGCAGATGAATTTAAAGAGGCTGTTAAGCGGTTATTAGAGATCGTGAATAAGCTTGATATTACCAAGAGTTTGATGGGGTTAGATACAGGTGAGACCGTTCAGATTAGTAGGATACCCAGCATCGATGCTATAGTTGAAGGCCAAATTGAGGGGCTTGGTTGGCTCGATAGTGTGGAACATCTGTTGGAAAAAGACGCAGAAGGCAGTCGCACGCGAGCCTACTCTGGTTTAGAGATAGATATGCCTCATTCTTTTCAAGTCGGTTAGATGCTAAGGAGCACCATCGTGGTAGAACTAGCCTTTGCGGTAACACTATGCGCATAGGCTAGAATTTATACGAGTAGATTTGGGAGATTAATTAAATTCGGAAGCCCTTAAAATACTCCTCCATGTCAGAGCCTTTGATGTTAGTGTCTGAGAGTTTCCAAGGCAAAGTTTTGGAATTGTAATCCTCAAGGTTAATTTCTTGCTGATTTTGAAAATGTACTTTATTTGCCAGGCTCCTAAAAAACTTTGATTCTTCAATCTTAGTCGCAGTAACTTCCCCGTTAGGATCGTTATCATGAACAAAGCCATATTTTTCTGCTAGTTCCCCAGTAAACACTATTTTCCCATTCATGTTATTTAGTTCACTCACCGATGCTTGATCGAATAGAGATAGTACAGCGCGCCCAACAAAAACCGTGTTTTCAGCGCCTGGCCATTTCATAAATTCAGTATTGCAGCCCCCTTGAGGGTGCAGTGTAACGGTTTGTACGCCATGTTCTCGCAATTCAATGGCCATATCAGCGGTGAGTTTATCCATACCCGCGTGAGCTACTCCGTAGGCAACATCAAACGCGTAAATAAAGCTTCCTAAACTAGAAGTTTGAACGATAATGCCTGCCTTTCTTTCTACCATTATCGGCGCAACAAATTTGCTCATCACGTAGGAGCTTCTAACGCCAATATTCATGGCTTCATCAAACACAGCCGTAGGACGTTCCCAAAATGGTTTTCCAAAATGAGGCGCGATGGCTACGAGACCGCCATATGAACTATTAACCAAAGCATCGACTTTACCCTCATTAGCATAGACAATAGACACGAACTGCTCGACTGCAGCATCGTCGTTTTGGTCTAAGACGTAGGGCACAACAAATCCGCCTGTATCATTTTCAGACGCTTCATGAGACAGTTCATGAAGAGCTCTACCATTTCGCGCTGTCGAATATACTTTGTAGCCGCCTTCTCTGGCTAAGGTAAGTGCAATCCCACGTCCCAATCCTCGAGATGCACCTGTAACAATAGCAACCTTTCGCATTATAATACCTTTCAGAAGATTATGTCTTAAAGATAATATCATGTATATATAACATGGTTCAAATATTCTTTAAAAAAGTTGACTTAATCGCGGTAAAGGTGGAGTGGCAAATGTCCGAAGTAATATGGTCGATAATAAAATATAAACCCAAGGAAGGTTGCGAGGATGAATTTGTTGAAGCTTTAAGGTGTTTGGGAAATATGATGAGTGAAAATAAGCCTTATGAGTTTCTGAATGAGTTCATAAGGCTTGATACTGGAGAGTTTGCCCAAATTGCACGTATGCCAAACTTGGATGCCTTGATTGATGGTCAAGTTAGAGGTCTGACTTGGCTGGATAGTGTAGATCATCTTTTAGAGAAGTATGAAGATGATAGTAGGACTGACGCATTTTCTGGGTTTACTATAGAATAAATCCACTTTCATGTAGAAATCTAATATTTTAAAGGCCAACTTTAATATTCTGGCTGAACCTCTTTAATTTTCAGATTTACAGTTTCACTCGCGTATTTTTAATCGTACGGTGATTGCCGTGACTTTTCTACTTTAGCAAAAAATACTAATCAACATTTAACTTCATGGATTTGGCTCAGATTGGCCAGTGTGTCAGGGATCCAAATCTTAATTTACAGGAACAAGCTTACGGGGACCATACCGATAACAATAATCCTCACCAATCGGATTGGGACAATGGCGTTAGCAGACTTTTTACCCCAGATTGTTTGAGGATTAAGTGAGATGGGAAGATTGAGAGATGACTTTTGAACTTAACGCTATTCCAATTATCGACGTTGGGTCGATTAATCAGGAAATTCCGCCATCTGGTTTGGCTGACGCTTTCTACCAAGCGTATAATAAAATGGGCTTTAGCTATATTGTCAATCACGGCATCGACCCTATTTTAATAGATAGCATTTTTAAAGCGTCACACAGGTTTCATGCTCTCCCTCTTAAGGAAAAAATAAAGTTAAATCTTGATCACAAACATCGCGGATATATTGCGATCAATACCTCCACGGATGTGAATTCGAAACTTGCCGAGGTAAATAAGCCTAATCAATCAGCAAGCTTTATGATGATGCGTGAAGACAAAGTAGAAAGTGATGATGTTTACCTTTCCGGGCCTAATCAGTGGCCAGAACTTGATGGCTTTCGTACGACTTTGGAGAAATATAATTCTAAACTAGAGTTACTAGCTTATCAACTATTGCGACTTGCACTTCTGTCAGCAGGTGCACAAGACTTATCTGTAATGGAAAGATTTGCGCCGGCAACTACTTGGCTTCGTTTGTTACATTATCCATCCTTGGCGAAAAGCAGTTCGCAAGATCTCTATAGTTCAGCGCCACATACAGATTTTGGATGCCTCACAATTTTAGCACAAGATGATGTTGGGGGCTTACAAGTTCAGTCACCTGAAGGCCTTTGGCTAGATGTCCCAAAACTGGAAAATAGTTTTGTAGTTAATGTTGGGGATATGCTTCATAGAATGACGAACGGTCGGTTACGCTCCACGCCGCATCGCGTAATCAATAAATCAGGTCAAGAGAGGTATTCATGCCCATTTTTTTATGATCCTAATGTTAGCCTAAATGTACGACCATTGAGAGGAACAGGAGAGCCTATATTTAAAACTATAAACTTTGGTGAATTTTTAAAAAAAGAGCTTGGTGCTTCGTACGAGAAACACAAAAATAATTAACATACTATTATGCCCTCTAGATTGGCATTCTACCATTTCATCATAATGTTTTATGGGCACATTTTTAGCTAAAACCTTTGTCATTTTTCCAACGCATTAATAGGTTGTTTCATATAATTCACACCGATCTCCATCATCCATATTTGCGAGATGAGAAATTTCCGAAGTCTTGTGAGACAGATAGACAGGTAAAAAATTGTCTGGAAACCATTTTGACAGTATTGGGTTGGTACGCATTCGCTCAAGAGCGTCTTCAAGTGTCTCTGGAAGGCGTATAAATCCGCGATTGCCAAGCTCATCTGCAGATAACAACGACAAATCTTCTTCCGATGGCTTAGGCGCTGTGAGTCCATCTTCAATTCCCTGAACACCAGCATGGACAATTGCAGCCAACGCAAGGTGGGGACAGGCTGAGGCATCTGCTGCGCGATACTCTATATTAAACTGGCGTTCTTTTTCTAATGGATCTTTTACAGTTGTTGGGCATATTCGAAGCGATGCTTCGCGGTCTTGAAAACCCAAATTGTTGTAAGCAGCTGACCAGCGGTGAGGGGTTAACCGGAGATAGGAAATTACGGACGGAGCCGTAAATGCAATGATACTATCCAGATATTTCAAAATACCTGCTGAAAATGCGCTCGTAATTTCAGACATACCACAGTCGCCTGCTGCATCATAGGTTTTTGGGTTACCCTCCAGATCAAGAAAGCTCATATGAATGTGAACCCCGTTCCCAACGCTGTTTGGATCACGGAGTGGGGTAAAAGTTGCCTCTTCATTCAGAAAACGTGCTGTGGATCGCGTAATTTCACGTACCATAACTGCGGCATCTGCTGCGCGAATACCTAGCTCCGGGCCGATAACAACTTCATATTGTTCAGGTCCATATTCTTTCATAATACTATCAGGCTTTAAACCTGCAGCACTTATCTGAGCTATAATTGACTCGCAAAGATCGCGCTGGTGTTCAAAGCCTGAACGCCCAAATCCCTCTCCCGCAAGGCCACTTTTTGATTTAATTTGGAATTCGTGTTCAAAAGCGGCCAAGAGCTTTACACCCGCAACTTCTTTTAGCCGATTGAGGGCTGAGCGAAGTAGGGAGCGCGTGCAAAAGTCCCAGGGTTGACCGTCTAAAGTGACAATATCTCCAAGTATAAACCGCTCTGTCCTAGTTGCGAATTCTAGGTCAACTTTTGTGCCTTCATCTGGGACTAAAAGTAGATCACCCAGAGCCCCAAAAGGGCTATCTGCGATACCGTCAAAACAATTGATCTGAACGTTTGTAGGTGTCCAACCCACCCCTCTTTCAAGTCGTCGGCTCAAATCTGAAACTGGGAAAGCCTTACCGCGCACTTTGCCAGCCAAATCACAGGTAGCTGCGAATATTAAGGGCGTCATTTATCGTCCTCCAATTGCTTCTTGCGGGCTCTATCCCAGGCTTCGATACGTTGTCTGGTGCTATCCCAATTTTCTTCTGCAACACGCGCAACTAGCGCTTCAGTGACCGCGAGCGCTGCACTGTAGCTATCCCAGATCGTTCCAGTATCGATAGGAATCGCTAAAACTTCTGATGAATAGCGGTTCGCTGGTGACAGCCATTTATCTGTCATCAAAATGACTTGAGCTTTATAGTCAATTGACGCTTGTTTTGCCAAGTGCGTCAGGTTTGGCTGGTATCTGCGAAAGTCTGCCAAAAAGAAAATATCTCCTGGTTTCATCCGCAAAAGATATTCTGGCCAACTCTCTGGATCGCGTGGAATATGATATACTCCTTTACGTGCTTGGCGCAGGTGAAATGACAAATGTGTTGCCAAGGTATCGCTGATTCGTCCACCAAGAGCATAAATATCTCGTTTTGGATCACTCATTAGGTCAGCAATGCGTTCAAATTGCCCTTCTGTGACTGCTTTTGCTGAAACTTGCATCTGCTCTGCTGCACGAAGCGTAAATTCTGCAAGATATCCACCCTCTATCCGCCGACCTGTTTCATGAAGTTCTAATGGTGAATTATCGCCTCCTTTTAATTCTCTAATCAGTCGGCGTTGCATCTCTTGATAGCCCGATAAACCTATTTTGGTAACAAAACGGGAAATCGACGGAGGCGAAACTTCGGCTCTTTCTGCTAACTCCTGTATTGTGATTAAACCAGCGAAGGGGTAATCAGATAATAAAGCAGACGCAAGTTTACGCTCGGATTGCGTCAGTGTCCCGGAGTTCTTTTCGATTTGGTCACGGATCAACATAGAAGAACAAATGATAGTAAATAAAATTTCAGTCAATAAAATTTTATTTGACAGTGGAAATTTATTTTCATTAGCTATTGAGATGACCTTTACCTCTCAATTCACATTGTTGACCGAAATAGACCCTGATCCTGTCGAGCTGGTTAATGCCTCCAGTCAGGTGCCATTATTGTTACTCTGCGAACATGCTGGACATGCCATTCCAAAATCTCTTAAAAACCTAGGACTTGATAAATCGACGCTTTCAAGTCACCGCGCTTGGGACATCGGTGCGGAAACCCTTGCGCGTAAACTCGCTCAGAGAATAAATGCGCCTTTAATACTGCAGCGCTACAGTCGACTGGTTATAGATCCTAACCGACCGCCAGGAAGCAGTGAATCAATTCCGGAAATTAGTGATAGAATTGAAATTTCTGCAAATAAAAATCTGGACTTCAATGAAAGAGAGGCGCGCAGGCAAGCGATTTTTGAGCCCATGGATCAAGCCATCCAAGCAGCGTTTGACTTCAGTGAACGCAAAGCTGCTTTTTCAATTCACTCGTACACGCCAGTCTTTGACGGTCATGAACGAGAATGGAACGCTGGGTTTCTGTCTCGTAAAAGTCTCTCTACTGCCGAATCTTTGATTAATTCTGTTGCGCAAATGAAACCAGATTTAAATCTAGCAATTAATCAACCTTACCAAATTGATGATGAAACGGACTGGTTTATTCCGCAACACGCCGAAAAAAGGCTGCTGCCGCATTGCCTGATTGAAATACGAAATGATCAAATCAACCATGAGACTGGGGTCTCCCAATGGGTAAAACTTCTCGCCAAAGCGATCAATGATTTGATGAAAGGGTTATTATGACGTTGAGCCGCAACATCTCTCTGAAGCCTGATCAAAGTGCACTTTTATTCGTTGATGTGCAGAACTTCGCAGCCCATCCAAAAGGAGCTGAATTTTCCGGTTTAACTAGCAATGAATTTACTGATAGGTATGGTTGGTTTTTCAACGAACTAGAAACGCGCGTAATCCCAAATATGCAAGCCATCCAATCCGCTTGCAGAAACTCTAATATAGAGGTGATGTACACAACAATTGAAAGTCTCACGCTTGATGGGCGAGATCGGTCGCTAGACTATAAAATAACTGGTTTCAACGTGCCAAAGGGCTCTTGGGATGGCAAGGTAATAAGTCAGCTTGAGCCATATGAGGACGAAATCGTGCTCCCCAAAACTTCCTCATCTGTTTTTGTTTCAACCCACATCGACTATATTTTGCGAAACCTTGGTGTCAAACAACTAGTTATTTCAGGACTGATTACAGATCAATGCGTTGAAAGCGCTATTCGGGATGCATGCGATTTGGGTTACCTCGTAACAGAAGTAACCGATGCCTGTCTGACTTATAATCGGGAACGCCATGACAACTCACTGAAAACTATCAGAGGCTATTGCCGTCAAGTGACATCCAAGGAACTTCTCGAAGAGCTGGCCAATGCTTGAGCTTTCCGGAATAAGCAAGACATTTGGTGGCGTAAAAGCCGTTCAAAATGTTTCACTTTGCATACAACCTGGAGAGGTTAGAGGGCTTATTGGTCCAAACGGTGCTGGAAAAAGTACCTTGGTGAATCTGATTTCAGGTTTGCTTACACAGTCGAGTGGGGTGATATCTTTGAATGGTGTACCACTTGACGGATTTTCCACCCCGAAACGCGCTAGGCTTGGCATAGCTAGAACGTTTCAAAATCTTCGAATATTCTCTAGTCTCACGGTACATCAGAATATTGAAGTTGCAAATAATATTGGTCAAAGCTCAGGAAGAGAAAATGATAATTTTCTTAAGAATGCCATTGAAAAGTTTGACCTTTCAGAAAAATTGAATACGTCAGCTGATAGTCTGTCATATGGATTTCTAAGGCGTCTGGAAATCGTCCGGGCCCTAGCGCTCCGGCCTAATATTCTAATGTTGGACGAGCCTGCAGCAGGAATGAATGAGCAAGAAACAGCAGTACTTGGCGATGCCCTTAAATGGATACGTCTACGAAGTGATTGTGCAATGTTGGTTATCGATCATGATTTGAGGTTTATCATGGGGCTTTGCGATCAGATTACAGTTCTGAACATGGGTGAGGTTATCGCAGAGGGAAAACCAAATGAGGTGGCAAATAACAGGCAAGTCATCGACGCCTACTTGGGCGAAGACCACGCAATTGCCGTTTAGGCGGCAGGATTTAAATAAGGAGGAAAGTATGAAGAAAACTTTTATAGCAATGGCCTTGGTGTTAACAGCAGCACCAATTTCTGCTGATACGATAAAAATTGGTCTTGGTGTTCCAATGACTGGAGATTTTGCCCCATATGCTGAATGGCAAGGTGCGCGTTGTATGGCAGAGATGATTAACGCTAAGGGTGGCGTTAATGGAATGAACATTGAAGTTTTAACGCAGGATTCTGGCGCGGATAGCCAAACAGCAATCAGTCTAGCCCAGAAATTTCTAGACGAGGGAGTTGTTATGTTGGGGACTATACCGTTTTCAGATACCATGATCCCAGTTGCTCAAGTTGCGCAACCTTATGGCGTGTCTATTTTCCAGCCGCAATCTACTCAAGTCGAAATGCATGCTGGCATCGTCAACAACTTTTTTACAGGTGTTTCTCCAGATCCATTTACGGCTACAGCTGCTGCGAACCATGCCCTTGATCAAGGCGTGAAAAATGTTGTCCTCATGACTTCGGACGAGGGTGGATCATGGTCAGCACGCACGCCGCTGTGGTTTGGTGACGTTATTGAGGCTGGGGGCGGCAGAGTTCTGAGTAAAATGAACTTTTCTTTTGGGACATCAGACTGGTCACCCCAAATTGCAGAAATGAAAGCATTGAATAATGAAATTGATGCTATTTATATTTCATCAATAATGCCGGATATTGCAGTACTTATTCGACAGATGCGATCAGCGGGAATTGACGCTTGGGTGGTCGGCTCTGACGGGTTTGATGATCCCTCGTTGGATGCTACGGGCTCTGACGATCCGTCGATCTTAGATAAAGTATTTTTTGCAACACTTGCTGCTAGCCATGCTGACAGTGCTGTAGTTAAATTCATGGCTGACTGTAAAGCAATAGGCATTGACGTTCCGGGCCTATTTCCTGCAACAGGTGCGGATACGGTTATGGCGGTTGCATTTGGGGTTAAACAGTCTGGTAGTACTGATCCTGCCGCAATTGCGGATGCGATAAGGAATGCTGACAGTCTACCGGTACTAACTGTGGACAGTATCTCTTTCAAATCTACGCGAACCTATGCTCAGCGTACTATTCCTGTAATTGGGTTTAAGGATGGGAAGCGCGTTCTTATCTCAAATGTTATTCCTGATAACGTTCCTATGGATTGGAAATGATGAAACAAACGGGGCCTGTATGGGCTCCGTTTTTCCTAAGGCATTATCATGTTGAGAGTTAGAAATCTAAGGGTGTATCACGGCATAATTGAAGCGGTACACGGCATCAATATTGAAGTGCCTTTGGGTAAATGCGTTGCTTTACTTGGACCAAATGGTGCTGGTAAGACTTCAACTATTTCTGCAATTACAGGAGTGGTGAAATCCGAAGGGTCAGTTTCTTTTGAGGATAGAAATTTGAGTTCCCTGAGTGTTGAGGACCGTATAAAGGCGGGCATCTCGGTCTCGCCTGAGGGTCGGCGGGTATTTGCAAACCTTACTGTAGAAGAAAACCTAGTCCTTGGCGGTGCTCTAAAACCGAAATGTAGGTCAGATCGAATTGCAGAGTGGTTTAAAACCTTTCCCATTCTGGGCGAACGCAGAGCCCAACCTGCGGGCACACTTTCAGGAGGTGAGCAGCAGATGTTGGCTATTGCAAGGGCTCTAATGAACGAGCCGAAAATTTTGTTGTTGGATGAACCAAGCCTTGGGCTAGCACCAAAAATAGCTTCACAAATTTTTGAAATGATAAAAAATCTAAAGCAGGAGAACATTACCATTTTGCTGGTTGAACAAAATGCTACACAGGCGCTTAAGCTTTCAGATTACGCTTATTTTTTAAATAATGGTCATATTCTTGCGGAAGGTAAACCCGAAGAGCTTGGTGGGCGTGAAGACCTTATGGCCGAACTTACCGGGATCACTTGATATGGAATATGTAGTACAGCAAATTATGAATGCGCTTGCTTTTGGGGCAGAATATGCACTTCTCGCATTGGGGCTGGCAATTGTATTTTCTATAATGGGTCTGGTTAACTTTGCACACGGCGAAATTATTGCTGTAGGAGGCTATACTATGGTTGCGGCTGCAGCGCTTGCGTTCAAAAACCCGATGATTGTTATAGGTGCGGCAATAACGGCTGCAGTCGTTGCTTCGGTTACACTGGAAAGAGTTGCATTCCGGCCGGTTCGATATGCAGATCCGACAACTGGGCTGCTCACGGCCTTTGGTGTGTCAATGATTCTGCAAAATTTATTTTTACTGCTTGTTTCACCGAGGCCAATAACAGTTACCTCTTTATTTTTTCTTGAATGGTCGATTGACCTAGGTGGTGTACGGGTCTCATCACTGCAATTATTTGAGGCATTGGCAACAATAGTTGTGATCATTTTGCTGATGCTATTTTTGCGGCGTACTTTACTGGGCCTTGCTATGCGGGCTGCGTCGCTGGACTTTGAAATGGTCCGCCTGTCTGGAGTGCGAGCCAACCGCGTATTTGCAATCGCCTTTATGATTTCTGGGCTGCTTGCTGGTATTGCCTGCGTCTTCATTATGGCGCGACGTGGCTCAGTTGATCCACATCTCGGATTTGATCCCGTTCTAAAAGCCTTTGTGGCTTGTGTGGTGGGTGGTTTTGGTAGCCTGCCTGGAGCTGTACTTGGCGGGTTTCTGTTAGGTGCGGTGGAAGTAGCAATGCTTGTGATGCTGCCTCAAAGCTTGGGTGGAATGACCGATGCTTTTGTTTTTGGTATAATTGCACTTCTATTGTTTTGGAGACCTGATGGCCTTCTCGCCCCAAGAAGTGAAAAGGGAGATAAGCATTGACTCTTTCACGTGGTATTAAGCGGGGGTTCGTGGGAGCTGCGCTGCTGACTATCATTCTAGTCATCATTGGCCTAATTACCAGTTATTTTGGTTCGCGTTATCAACTCAGGCTCGTTTACAGCACCTACGTGAATTTACTGGTCGTCCTCGGGCTACAGGTTTTTATGGGTAATGCTCGGATTACCAATCTTAGTCATTCCGCATTTATGGGAATCGGTGCATATGCTGCAGCGATATGCGTAACGCCTGTGAATATTAAAGCCTTGTCCTTGCCTAATGCTCCATGGGGATTAAATGCTTTTTCCCTAGATCCTCTTTCATCAGCACTCATCGCGATTGTAATCACTGGGACCGTGGCATTACTGGTAGGCCTAATGATAGTAAGATTGTCAGGCATTGGAGCAACTATCGTATCCCTTGCTTTTCTAGTTATCGTTCACTCACTTTTTCTCTACCGCACTGATATTTTCAAAGGAAATCAGGCCTTTTTTGGTATCCCTCAAGTGTTCAACTTAGCGTCTGTTATTGCTCTATCGGCGGTAGTTGTTTTCTCCGTGCGAATATTTCGAGAAAGTAAATGGGGTGTTGCTCTTCGCGCCTCTGCAGATGATGAAGTAGGAGCCTTGTCGATGGGCGTTGAGATGTACCGGTTGCGGTTAATTGCCTGGGTTTTTTCAGGGATGTTGCTCGCTGTAGCAGGCATCGCATATGCTTATTTCCTTGGCACAATTTCAGCTCGACCGTTTTATTTCAATCACGTGTTTCTTACCCTTGCTATGCTTATATTTGGCGGTATGCGTACAGTTACTGGTGCGGTTTTAGGTACATTTGTCATATCGCTTGGTCTTGAAATGGTGCGTTGGCTTGAAACAGGCCCCGTTTTTCTGGGCATTGATTTACCAGAAGCTTTGGGACTTTCCGGAATTGCGCTTGGAGTTGTGATTGTTTTCACAATGGCGCTTCGGCCCAGTGGGATAATGGGCGAACATGAGATAGAAGATCTAGTTCTAAAAAAGTAGAGGGGTATTGAAAATGGCATGTAATCATACCATCCATAAACATGATCATCATTTTGGTTGGGATAACTCAATTGAACCAGTGCTAAGCGTGGTGCCGGGCCAAAGTATCGAAATTGATACCATTGACAGTTCAGGCGGCCAGCTTGGTGCTAGCTCTACTCTTGTAGATCTTTCAAATTTGTCGTTTGACAAAGTGAACCCCGTTACAGGCCCAATTTTTATTGAAGGTGCTGAGGCAGGCGATGCTGTCGAAATCACGTTTCTTGACTTTAAACCTTCTGGTTGGGGTTGGACGGCTAATATACCGGGTTTTGGTCTTTTGGCAGATCAATTTACAGAACCGGCCTTGCACATATGGAAATATGACAGTCTGTCGATGGCACCAGCTCTTTACGGACCGGGAGGTAAAGTCCCTTTGAAGCCCTTTGTAGGTACGATCGGGTTAGCATTAGCTGAACGAGGGCTCCATTCGGTTGTTCCGCCAAGACGTGTTGGTGGAAATCTTGATATCCGCGATAATTCAGTCGGAACAAAACTATACCTTCCTGTAGAAGTAGTTGGTGGGATGTTGTCACTGGGTGATACGCATGCTGCTCAGGGTGATGGTGAAATTTGTGGGACTGCGATTGAAAGTCCTATGATAGTTGCCGTGAAGATCGATCTTATCAAAAAGGCAAACTTTGCATTTCCACGCTTTCAAACAGACGGTCCTGTCACCCGCCATTTTGACGAAAAAGGCTATATGGCAACAACTGGAATAGGCGAAGACTTAATGCAAGCCGCTCGTGATGCTGTCTCTGGGATGATTGATTGGGTGTGCAAGAATACTGGTATGGATCCGTTAGAAGCCTACATGCTATGTTCTGTTTGCGGTGATCTGCGAATAAGTGAGATAGTCGACATGCCCAATTGGACAGTTTCTTTTTATTTCCCGAAAACAGTTTTGTAATTAACAAGTCTAACGATTAATGGCTTTGCCCTTTTTGTATGCCAGAATATTAGAAATAGTTAATGATCCAATCACGATAGCTCCACCCATTACTGCCCAAAGACCTGGGTTTTCATTTATTATTATCCAGACTAGCAAAGGTGCCAAAACTGACTCTAAAAGGATCAAAAGAGAAACCTCGGGTGTGCTTAAATATCTTGGGCTGAGCGCTAGGAAGCAGGTGCCCAAAGCAATGCAAATGCCGTGGCAAAGATAAAAGCTAGCGTTTGCCTCAAAACCATTTAGAGGGTTAACGAAAAAACCTATAATAACCGCAGAACCGATATATGCGACTGGTATCGCAGGAATCATAGAAATATGTTTGAGATGACGCACAATTGTGAGTGCTGAGGCATATGCCAGGGAAATATACAGCGCCCATATGTCGCCATGCCAATGTGATAATTCCGATGTCCCCGACCCATAAGCTATAAAGGATAAGCCTATTAACACTACCACAATCGTGATGATGGTTCGGGAAAAGATTTTTTCTTTAAGAAAAATATGACTAAGAATGGCTGAGAAAATTGGCATCGACGCGAATATGAAGACGACGTTAGCCACGCTTGTATTTTCAACTGCAATTACAAACGCTGGTGATGTGGATCCTATTAGAAAACAATACACCCATCCCAGCTTTCCCATTAAGAAAAGGTTTCGAAAGCTATATCCGCTTTGGAATAAAATGAGGAAAAGACCGGTGATTACGCCTGCTGTAAGACTTCTCCAGAATGCCGTGATCAACGGGTCAGACGCAATCAAACGCACAAATAATGAGTCTGGAACGACAAATAGGACCCCTAAGATAGTGATAATTAATCCCTTTTGATGATCAGCCATTTTCATTCCATTACGTCTATCACCCGCCTTGGTTTTGGCAAGTCGACGGAATTGGTGCGTTTGCACTAAAATGGTGAACCTTGGTCAATAATAGATCGTATGTGCTAGGCTATTCAATCAATGGGTCAGTTACGATTTGCAAAAAATATTTATTTTTGCTTTCAACTGGAGTTTCACTTGATATGCTTCATCTAGAGATAAAGGCTCATGAAAAATGAAAGGTCGAGTATGGATTGGCATGCCTATATGGAAGAAATTGGTCATGAAATAGCAACTTTTTCAAAAGAGGTGTCGGAGACCGCTACCGGATTTGCGAAGATGGGTGAGGCGGCAAAAACCCCTGGCGCCTTAGACGAGAAGACCAAGGAAATCATGGCTCTAGGCATAGCCGTTGCCACGCGATGCGAAAGTTGTATCGGGTTTCATATAAAGTCGTTGGTTCGTCTTGGATTGACCCGAGATGAGCTATGCGAAGCTCTCGCGATGGCGACGTTCATGGGGGGAGGTCCATCCTATGCCTATAGCGCTAAAGCGCTTAGTGCATATGATGCGTTTTCCAAAGTCTCGGTAGCCTGAGCTAAATTGGGCAGTTTCTTTATGATTTCTAATATATGACATGATAGCCAACTTTCATAACCTATGTTTTTTAAACTCGTGCATCTGTTTTTAGTCGGCGTTCAAGCCAGCGTACGCCGGCAGATACCACTAAAATGAGCACCAAATATTCTAACACCAATATCGTGTAAATCTCCAAGGGTCGATACTCTGTAACCACAAGTTCATTGGCTTTGCGGGTCAATTCTTGCATTCCAATTACAGACACAAGAGAAGACATTTTCAGCATATATACCAGTTGATTACCCAGAGCTGGTAGAATGCGTCTTATAGCTTGGGGCAAAATTACAAATCTCATAGTATCGCGATAATTTAGTGAAATAGAATGTGATGCTTCGTATTGCCCTTTGTCTATGGATTGAATTCCTGCTCGAAAAATTTCGGCCTGGAATGCGCTATCTGATAAAGCCAGAGCAACTACACCGGCCCAAAAGACGTTAATTTCCAAACCTGTCATTGGGGGTAGGCCGTAATATACCCATAAAATAAGGACCAGAATGGGGACTGATCTGACAATCTCGACGTAGACCCGGTTGAAATTCCTTAACCAAGAGTTTTTTGATAAACCAGGCAGAGCTATTAATAGCCCAACTGCGACTGAAATTAAAATCGAAGTGAATGATAACAAGAGAGTGAAGTAGTAACCTGAAAGCAGGAATTTCAAGTTCACCCAACCGGATTTATTATAGGGATTTACAACATACCATCCCCAATTTTCAGAGCAGCCGGACAAAAAAAGTGTTAAAAAAAATAGAACTAATAGCTTTTTCATATGGGTCTCTAGTGATGTAGAATTTGTTTCAAAAAGGTCTTACATCGATTGGTATCTGGTGAGTCAAAAAACTTGGTTGGGGGCGCCATTTCAACGATGCTACCTTGATCCATAAAGACCATTTTATCAGCGACGCGCCGAGCAAAGCCCATTTCATGTGTGACACAAATCATAGTCATTCCCGTTTCCGCAAGCTCAATCATCACGTCAAGCACCTCACTTATCATTTCCGGATCTAGAGCAGATGTAGGTTCGTCAAACAAGATAATCTTTGGCTCCATGCATAAAGAGCGCGCAATGGCTACTCTTTGCTGCTGTCCACCCGACAATTGGCGTGGGTATTTGTGTGCCTGTTCTGGAATTTTGACTCGTTCCAAATAGCCCATTGCGCGTTCACGGGCCTGTTCACGGGTTAATCTTTTAGAGCGGATAGGCCCAAGGGTGATATTTTCCAAAACAGTCAAATGGGGAAAAAGGTTAAATTGTTGGAAGACCATTCCAACGCGCGATCTAATCTGTTCCAGGGACTTTGTTTTATGGTTTAATGGGATACCATCAACCGTAATCGAGCCCTCCTCATGGGATTCTAATCCGTTTATACATCTAATTAATGTCGATTTACCAGATCCGGAGGGTCCGCATATAACGACGCGCTCGCCCTGTTTTACGTTAAGCGAAACATCTTTAAGTGCAGTAAACTCACCAAACGTTTTTGAGATATTTTTAATCTCAATATCATCTCCTACTGGGCTCTCAGGCATAAAATCTCCAAATGTTGGCCTAAACAAACACCGCATAGCTGTTAAAAGCAATGATACGATGCTGAAATCATCAAATCTTGTTGCTTTTTTTCCTATTTTGCGTTCCCATTGTTGGGGAATTAGCAAAAAATGGAGATAAACATGAAGTTAGCGAACGTTATTGCCGCAGTCACATTGATGGCGGTATCATCACTTCAGGCCCATGCAGGTGCTTTACAAGAAATTTTAAGCACTGGAACTTTGAAAGTCGGAACCACAGGTGACTGGAACCCGATGACGATGAAAGACGCAGCAACTAACTCTTACACTGGGTATGATATCGACGTGATGACACAGCTTGCGACTGACATGGGTGTTGAACTAGAACTCGTTCCGACAGAGTGGAAAACTCTGGTCGCGGGTGTCACAGCTGGAAAATATCATATGACTGGGTCTGCGTCTGTCTCTCCCGCGCGCGCAAAGGCGACTGGCTATTCAATTAGTTACTTTTCCCTTGCCACAGTGCCGTTGACACTTAAAACGAATGCTGAGAAATATAAGGACTGGGATGATCTTAATCAAGCTGATGTACGCGTTGCTGCAACTCTCGGCACTACACAGGAAAAGCAGGTTAAACAGTATTTTCCGGATGCTAAACATGTTATAGTAGAAGCGCCAGCACAGCCTTTCCAACAGGTTCTCAGTGGTCGCGCAGATGCGCATATCACGTCAAATGTTGAGGCGAACAAACTGGTTGCAATTCATTCGGATCTGATGATTGTTCCCGTTTCGGCGCCTAAATCACCTACTCCGATTGCGATGCTTCTGCCTCAGGCAGACCAAGTTTGGATCAACTATGTGAATACTTGGATCAAGCTCAAACAAGAGCGGGGCTTTTTTCAAAAATTAGATAATAAATGGAAGCTTAACTAAAATGTTAAAAAGGCGCCTTTGGGCGCCTTACTTTCATTTTGCGTTTTGCTGAGTATAGCGATACTCAAATATCAGAATAGACTTAGCATCTTATGAAACTTACCCAGTCAACGTGGCAGGAAATCGATGCCTATCTGGCGACGTCAGATGGGATTATTATTCCAACTGGTTCTATCGAGCAGCACGGTCCGATGGGTCTTATTGGTACAGATATGTTGTGTTCAGATGATATATCTGTTGAGGCTGGTGACTTGGCAAAAGCTTTGGTCGCGCCGCCACTGGGATATGCACCTGCAGAATTCAATATGGGATTTGCGGGGACGATCTCTATTTCTTCAGATATTTACAAAGCTTTGTGTGGCGAGATATTTTGTTCGTTGGAACGGCATGGATTTCGTCATCTTTATGTGATGAACGGCCATGGTGCTAATTTAGAGTATTTGGCGCAGGCTGCAGATTCGCTACGGGATGCTAAGGTCCGTATCAAAAGCTGGTGGGAGTTTGAGGAGGTGGATTTACTTCGGAAAGAGTTTTACGGAGACTGGGAGGGAATGCATGCCACCCCGTCCGAAATAGCAATCACGCAGGTTAATCATCGCATAATTGAGGCTTCTTTGGCTAACGACCCACCGGAAAAACTGTCTCAGGAATTTATCAAGATGCATGCTGGTGACAAACATGGTCCTGCAGATGTTCACCGAGCTCAATTTCCTGATGGTCGTGTGGGATCACATTCTGCTTTGGCAACACAGGTGCAAGGAATGCAGCTGAAAACTGCTGCTGTGTCAGCTTTCGTGGCAGACTACCAAGACTATATCTCATCTTGAAACGAATGCGCGAATTATGATTTAGATTTGAATTTCTGGTATTGAAACAAGTTCCAAACGCCTTCATTTTAGACATTAAGGCTGACTTTGCTTGCATTACAAGGTCGTATGTTGCATAGATTAAGACTGAATCTAGAGGCCCTGTCTGAAAATAGTTTGACACTTTTTCTATTATTGTTCTTTGTTGCAGTAAGAGAAAGTAGTAACCTAGATGTTTCGAATAACTTGATGCCGATACCCATTCGCTAGACAAATTGAAGGAGTAATATAGATATGTCAGTCTCGTATATTAGTGCTGATTTAGTGGTTGAAGGTGACATCGCCAGTAAAGGTGAAGTCTCAATTGAGGGGAACGTTACTGGTAATATCACTTGCAAGAGTTTAATTATCAAAAAGGGCGGTTTAGTTCGAGGTAATATTAGTTCTGAAGAGTTGAGCACCGAGGGGAACTTGGAAGGCAATATAACTTGCACAACGGTTTTACTGATGGAAGGGTCGTCTTCTAAAACCAAACTCGAATGTGACAACCTAGAAATTATCAAAGGTGCTAAGATTCGTGGGACTGTAAAAACCAGTGAATGATTGTAGGATTTTTCTATTATGGTATCGCACCAACCATCACTGAGCATAGCCCTATTTTCGGCAAGTTACATAAGTTTTCTACCCACTGACCAGTCTGTGGTTGACTAGGGTATGACGGGTCCCCAGATAGTTGGATTAGTTGTTTTTATTGCAGCAATAGGGGGTAGTATGGCATTTTATTTCGTAAACCCGAATTCAACCGAACCGCGAGAAGCAGGCTGTCTAGGCGCAGTCGCGGCAATCCCGTTAGTAAATACAACGACTGGCATGGGCATGTCGGTTGCAATCGCAGAGTGCGACTAATTCTAAACTTGAATTAATTTATACAATTTTGAAAAACTCATATTGCTTATGTTAGGTTGAGGGCAATGGCCATTTATGTACAAGGTTTTCAGATATTATCATATATGATCTGTTTTAGGATTAAAGGCCAAGGTCAACCAAAACCTGGCACATAGTATATCTGTGTTGGCGCCTTTTGTGGATACTGCGAATGCCAAAGTTAGGAAGGTAAAAGGAACCAAACGCAACAGTTAAATTTTAGAGCAGACATGACAGAAATTTGAATTTTTGTTTGTTCAAATACATCGGTTTAAAGTCCTGCAAACTTCTGTTTTGATCGCTCTGTGGCGGATAAAACTAAGTCTGGTCTGCTCGCGCTATAAGCGCCAAGAAAATTTCTATCTGGCTCAATAGCTACTCTTCCTAAATCCAACCTATCTGCATCCCAGCAGGTTTGAATTGTTGGATTTGGGTGTAATTTTCCATCCGAATGATACCGACATGCTGTCCGCAGAAGGCGCATTTCAGTTTCATCCGCCGCAAACCATTTTGCATTGAGTGAATTACAAAAATCCGCAGCTCTTAGTCCATGATTAATATCGCTTAAGTGGTTCCACCTTCGGCTGTCATGTATGAGGGCAAACAATTCTATGACCTTTATATTTACATCAAGATGTTTGGCTATCATTCGGCCATTTACGACAACGCGCAACCAGTGGGCGATACCATGCACGCCTTTAAGATCCAATTGAAACTGTCCTGCTAAATAGTCGAGGAATGGTTGTGTCAGCACATCTGATTTAAATGGCATTTCCAGCATTTTGATAGCAATCCTAAGCTTGATTGAAAGGCTTATGGCATAAAAAATGTTGGTTTACATTGGCTAATTTAAGTATCATCTGCATAGTAAATTCAATATGCCAAGCTTAAAAGATCATAATTTAGCAATTTAGTGTACTTAATTAATAATATTATTGGGAAGTAGGCAAAAACGTATCCAGATTTTCACTTTAAGATGCCTCAGAAGCGAGGCCTTCGAAAACTGTCATGATGCTATCTCTTGAGATTAAAAAACCATCGCTTTCCATTTCTGTTCTTGTCCACATCCATGGTTGTAATGGATCATGCTTCATTGACCATCTTGGAAAGAGCCGCTCAGAGCAGTCCTCTGATAAAAGTAAAGCTACCTCAAGATGCCTGTCGTCAAAGCTAATTCGGTTAAACAGGGCATCAACTTTATCTTTAGGTCCCTCTAAAAGCTGCAAATAAATTTCATGCCTGCAAATAAGGGCTCCTGTTATGCCATCTCTCTCATTATTTCTCCTTGAGAATAATAAGATATTATCAAGGATTGCACTGTCAAAGCCAAATGGCCTTGATCGATAGATAGTACGCTGCAACAATTCTGCACCCATCGTTTTCTCCGCTGACAACTGGTGTTGGGAGACTATACCCTAGTTCATTTGGACTTAAACAAAATAATGTTCCAAACATTATTAATCTAAAACATTTCACTTATTTCAAAGCCAATCAAGAGTGAGCCACTTTTAATAGCCTCTCACTCTGCCATTTTTATAAAATCAGTGATGAAAATGAGAATATCAATACAATAATAAGAGAGCTGGCCATCGCATAATTAATGGTCTTTTGTGTGTCTTCGTCCAAGTTAAAGCTGTTCAATCTGACACCTAAATACAGCCAGCAAAGATGCAGTGGTATCCAAATCATGTTCATGATCAGTAATTTAATAGCAATTTCTATAACCAAGCTATCAGTATAAAATGAAAAGCCACTCATCAGGGCTGTGTTCACGGCATAGGCTTTGGGATTCACCAACTGTAAGCCCACGCCAGCAATGAGGCCCGGCTTTGCCTTGGGTGTAACTAAGGCAACCTGACTTCCTGCGTATGCGATACGAAATGCTAAAAAACCAAGATATCCAGTAGAGACTACCAATAAAAGGTTGCGCATCCAGGGGGCAGCAATAAGTATTGAGGCTAAGCCAGAAACAACTGTTAGTATCACAAAGTGATACCCTATTACCAATCCCCCTAAATACCTGATACCAGCCCGATAACCAAAGGCGCTTCCGATCCCTGCGAGAGAAAGTACGGCGGGTCCAGGCGTTACAACCAATAGAAACAGACTTATAGCGAAGGCAAGCATGATCCTGAATTTTACCTTACTTTTTTGTTTGTTAATAAGACTGTTGGAAGTTGATTTGTAAATCTACATGTTACATCACAGCTATATTATAAAGCTTTTCGTTGTTTAAAGATGGGATTTGATCGCGCGCTTCTTTGGACTGCTGAAGATCTAAGTCTAGCGTGCTTGTTCCTGTTTTCTCACCGCCTAGGTCAGCTATTATGTCTCCCCAAGGTGAAATAACCAGCGAATGCCCCCACGTGTGTCGACCGTCAGCATGCGTGCCAACTTGAGCCGCCGCAACGATCCAAATCCCATTTTCGATCGCACGTGCGCGCAGTAGAACCTCCCAGTGGGCTTGTCCTGTTGGCACTGTAAACGCGGATGGCACAAAAACGACGTTTGCGCCAGCTTTAGCTATGTCACGATAGAGATGTGGAAAGCGAAGATCATAACAAATGGTTAACCCCATACGACCAAATGGAGTTGTCACGACGATGGCCTCACTCCCGGCGTCATAGCGGTCAGACTCTCTAGTCGGCGATTTTCCAGCCAAGAAGATATCAAACAAATGTAACTTATCGTATGAGGCAATTATTTCCCCTAAAGGATTAATCATTGTCGCATGGTTCAAAAACTTTTGGCTGGTCCCCAAGATCGGTGTTGAACCTGCTTGTATCCACAAACTATGTTTTGCTGCATGCGACCGGCAGGCTAATATAAATGGGTCCTGATCAACTGAAACGACCCGTGCCAGTGCATTCTCATGGTCGCGCTCCATCAGCCCAAATGCCTCTGGCAGAGCCAACATCTGAGAGCCTTCCGCCACTGCCATTTCTACTATATGTCTAAGTGTCTCAACATTCTCGGCATGACTGTTTGACGATGTAGTTTGGGCAATGGTCAATCTAAGGTGTGAGGGCATTGCTTTTTTTGGGCTCCTTACTGATAGAAATCATCTTAACGGTGCTGATGACTTGAACATATTTGTATCTTTGGCTTGTTGTCAAAATTTCCATAGGACATCTAAGTATAGCGTTTGATAACAAAATCTTTACATAGTTAGAATAATAAGCAATGTGGAGCAATATAAATGGCGACCCCAGAACAAAGATTGGCTGAGCTTGGTCTATCCCTTCCTTCACCTTTGAATATACCACCCGGTTTGCATCTGCCTTTTACATTTGTGAATGTTCGTGGAAGTCGAGTTTCTATATCGGGTCATCCCAAACAGTCCACTGACGGTAAAATCGCCGGGCCATTTGGCAAAGTTGGCCAAGATCTTACGACCGAGGAAGCCCAGGAGTCTGCGCGTGATGTTGGGCTTTCAGTATTGGCGAACCTGAAATATGAAATTGGTGATTTATCGCGTGTTGTGGGCTGGAACCGAGTATTTGGAATGGTCAACTCAGCACCGGGCTACAGCGATCAACATCAAGTTATAAATGGCTTTAGCGATCTTATAATTGATGTCTTTGGAAAAGACGTCGGGCGTCATGCACGCTCTGCGATTGGATTAGCCGGCCTGCCAATGAATTTTGCAATTGAAATAGAAGCTGAACTTGAGATTGATTAGGCACTGCCTCATCGCCTTCTAAATACTGGTCTTTAATTGCGACTAAAATTTGCAAAGGTTGAATAGAAATGCGGAATTGAGAAAATCAATCTGCCTTTCTAAAACCTAAATGTTCCTAACCGCTAGACAGCTTCTAGCTCTTTGGCTAAATCGCCGATCTCTGTGCCGCCGGCCATGAGAGTTTTTATATCATCACCGGCTAAATCGTTTGCTGTTCCACTACCGATCACTTCTCCCAGCGACAGGAATGTGAAACGGTCAGCAATCAAGCGCGCGTGAATTTCATTATGCGTTATTAGAATAATCGCAATGTCACCAAGTTGTTGAACGCGTTTGATTGTTTTCAAAACTTCCATCTGCTGCTTTTGTCCTAATGCAGACGTGGGTTCATCCAAGATCAACACCTTAGCGCCAAAGTAAATCGCTCGAGCGATGGCGAGAGTTTGGCGTTGCCCACCAGACATGGTTCCAACAGGTTGCTCTGGGTCAGCAATATTTATCCCTATTTTAGCCATTTCTGCTGATGCGATACGATCCATTTCTTTCATTTTCATAAGTCCAAATGGATTATTGAAAGTTCTAAGTTCACGACCGAGGAAAAAATTTCTTGTAACTGAAGTTAGAGCATTTAAAGCTAGGTCTTGATATACCGTTCCGATTCCTGCATCACTTGCATCGCGTGGTGACGCAAACTTTACTGAGTTCCCTTCAATTTGAATATCACCACTAGTCGCTGGAAAGACACCAGATAAAATTTTAATCAATGTTGATTTTCCCGCTCCGTTATCACCTAGCAAAGCATGGACTTCTCCTGGGTATATCTCCAGATCAACACCATTAAGCGCTGTGAAGGCGCCAAATTTTTTTGCCAAGTTAATGGTTTTTATCAGAGGAATTTCTAGAGTTTGAGACATTTAGATATTTCCCATAATTCGTTTACGGATATTTTCGTTTAGCATTGCCGATAAGACTATAACGCCACCAAGAAATACTCGATAAAATGAACCATCAATCCCAGGTATGTAGAAGAATGCCTCTTTTGCTAGTCCAAAGATAAAAGCTCCTACTATAATACCCAATATAGTTCCAAAGCCACCAGTCATAACTATGCCTCCAATAACGGCGGCTGCAATCGCTTCAAGTTCCTTTAGATTACCTTTGGCTGCATCTGCGGTGTTTACTTCAAATACCTGGCAGGCCGCAAATACTGTTGCGCAGAAGGCGGAAAAGACAAAGAGTGAAATTTTCACCTTATTTGTTGGAACTCCGTTAGCTTGTGCGGCGCTGAGATTGCCACCTGTAGAGTATATCCAGTTACCTGCTTGTGTGCGGCTGAGTACAATGTAGCATATTATTGATAATAAAACCCAGATCATGACGCACGAATAAAGGCCTGGTGCGAATTGATTTCCAAAATTATTTACATTCCAATCTATAGGAAAATAGAGCCAGTCAAAAACTGGTTCTAGTATATCCCCACCAAAGAAATTGGCCACTTGATTCACAGAAGGTAGGGTGTCTAAATATGCTTTTGCAATGTCTACCTCTGTAACATCTTTTGGTGGGACTGGATTAATTTTAAAATTCGCAATTTTGTCTTTTATAGCATTGATCATATACTCATTTTTAGAGTTTATAGCATTTTCCAAGGCGTTTTCGAGAGGCTTAACGCCCTTTGCCTCCATTATGCCTGTCTTGGCATCGGCCACTCTTTGAGCGGTATATTCTAATCGTTCAGTAATTTTTGCCACTAAGTCTGCAGGCAAACTTTTTGCAAGATCAGAGAGCTCCGTTTCTGGAAGCATTTTTGCTGCTTGCCGTTCAATTTCACCATGACCTGGCAGATTTATTATATTCTTTATATCGGGAATTTCGGTAACTGTAGTGGATCCAGCTGACTGATTTGGTTTTTTATTAAAGGCTCTGAGTGTTACTTCTGTAAGCCCTCTGAGAAAGAAAAGTCCCCCCAGAGTAACAATGAACGAGGGGAGCCCCGTTTTGACCACAATAAACCCCTGAAGCCAACCAAAAGTTAGGGTAAAACAGAGGGTTATAAATATGGCAGTGATTGGAGTGACTGGCTCCAAGCTTATGAGAGTAAAAAATTCTAAATGAATACCACCGTCGAACGAAATGTAGGGTATCAAAATTGCAAAACCCCATCTCAGTGTCATCGCCATGCACGCTCCTGCAAACCCGATCATAGAACCTATTGATAGGTCAAACTCTCCCGCTATGATCAGCAATCCTGCACCAAGCGAAATAATACCAAGCTGCGAAATTACTCTAAGGTTGTTACGGATGCCTAAAGCATTAAAACCTTCTCCGGCGAATGGGTTCCAAGTGTCTTCTGCTGCTGGAATTGAAAAGTATCCAAGCATGCCAAATAGTAGCAACATAACTCCTATTGGACCAATTTCTGGCCTAGAAAATATGGCGGCAAAAGGCTTTTTGGTGGCATGGCGATCAGATTCTTGTCTTACTTCAGCGGCGGAGTTCATGACATTCCCTAAAAAAAGGATAGCAATTAGCTACCCGAGGCTTTCAGAAAGTGGATGGCATTATGCCATCCACTTAATTTTTAAAATTTTATCTGTCTACGCCTGCGAGTGCGGCCACAGAAGAAGCATTCGATTTGTCAACAAAACCTGGTCCTGATGGAATATTTGAACCTGGAAGAAGGCCAGCACCATTATTGTATAGGTGAAGAACGATTATTGGCATGTAGCCTTGCAAGCGTTGCTGTTGATCAATTGTAAACTGAACCTTGCCGGCATTGATCATGTCCATAACAGGAGGGCTGAGGTCAAAGCATGAATGGTGTACAGTCATACCCAGTTCGTCAATTGCCTGCTGAACGCCAACACAGGTGTGTGGCCCAACTGACAATACAGAGTCGATGTCAGGATTTGCCTGCAGCGCAGCAGCAGCACGAGTAGGGATAATTGCCGGATCGCCGGTTGTCATAACTGTGTTAGCAAGCGAAACAGACTCACCGTAACCGTTACATCTGTCATTCAAGGCAGTATTGTACTGCTCATGCATCATGCAGATTGCGCTTGTTGCACCTTCTGCTTTAGCGCGTGCACCAGCAGACTGTCCCGCGAGATACTCAGGCTGTCCAACGTGCATCAGTGCGCCCACGTCCTTTGAGCTTTCTAAACCTGAATTCATTGTAATAACCGGAACGCCAGATGCTACTGCATCTTTAATAGCTTGACCTAGCGCATCGGGATCAGGCAAAGAAATTACCATTCCATCTGGCTGTGTTGCCGCAGCCGCAGCTATCGACTTTGCCATATCTGCCATGTCCGCTGACGGGTTGTACACATATTCAAAATCTGCACCAATGTGGCGTGCTGCGTCTTCACCACCTTTTTGAACTACTGGCCAGAATGGATCTGTTCCTTCGCCATGTGTGACCATGACATAGCGTTCGGCAGATGCAGTGCCTGCCATCATTGCTATCGCTGACAGTGCCATAACTAATTTGTTCGTAACTTTCATAAATATTCTCCCATGATTCGCCATCTCAGACAGCGTTACGGCTTCTACACCAATTGTTGATGCTTCGTCCATTTAGAACTTAGAAAAAGTCCTAGTGCGCAAAGAAACACAAATTTTCTACTTTTGCAACCGGTTGCAAAGCCGATTTATTTTGTACATAATCTCTAAAGTTAGAGCGCTTAAAATAAATTTCAGAAAGATCTTCAATTATGACCGTTACGTTAGATGACGTGGCAAGGAGAGCAGGCGTATCTCGGTCTGCTGTATCTCGTACCTTCACGCCAGGTGCGTCTGTATCTGCGACCATGCGCACCAAAGTCGAAAATGCAGCGGATTATCTGGGCTATAGCCCAAACTTCCTTGCACGCAGTTTGACGACGCGGTCAACTAAGCTTATCGGCCTTGTCTCTAACAACTTTCATAATCCAATTTTTTTGGAAGTTTTTGATCAATTTACGCGAGGTCTTCAGGATCGCGGTTTACGGCCATTACTGGTCAACTTAACCAACGAAAAAGAAGCCTCTGCTTCCGTCCGGATGCTGAAGCAATATTCTGTGGATGGTGTCATTGTCGCTTCGTCGACATTACCTCCCGGATTTTCTAAAGCTTTCCGCGATGCGGGTTTACCGGTGGTCAATAGCTTTGGACGCTATGAGGTGATGCCTGAAGTCCATGTACTGGGCATCGACGATATCGCCTGTGGAAGACTTGCGGCCGGGGAGTTAATTGCCCGGGGATATAAGAAGGTTGCGTTTATGGGCGGCCCCTTTGACGCAACATCGACACAATACCGTCTAAGCGGGTTTGAAAAAGAATTGCAATTATATTCTGATGTAGAGTGCTCGCACAGTTTCGCCGAAGCTTACTCATATCAAGCCGGGCGTATAGAAATGGCGCGTCTTTTAGAGGCTGGAACCAATGCGGATGCTTATTTTTGCGGTGATGATGTGTTGTCGGTTGGTGCGCTAAGTGCAATCGCAGACAAAGGCCTGCATGTTCCTGAAGATATTGGAGTGATCGGTGTTAATGATATGGAAATGGCGGGATGGCACAATATCAATCTGACAACAATTCACCAACCGTTCGCAGAAATAATCCAATGCTCGATCAATCTTATAGTCGGATTGCTCGCTGATCCTAATAAGGTACCTGAAGCCACCTTGTTTCCTTGCACCCTTATAGAACGGGGAACATTGAGGCCCCGTCTTTGAATTTACTGAAACATAGGTGGGCGCGCATCAACCCAACGGCCGTTTTTTGCGCCCGAGTCGGCTACGGCATAAACTGCTGACACTGAACGCAGGCCATCTTTTGCTGTGGGAACCATATTTGCGGCCAGATCTCTGGACCGACCCTCTTTTTGTGCCACGATTTCTTCAGCCAAATCTTTGTAAATATTGGCAAAAGCCAAAGGCATGCCCTCAGCATGTCCGATTGTTACCCGCGTGCTGCGATCTGCTTCAGGTGATAGACCCGCTTCACCGCGCTCGATTGTTTGAAGTCGGCCATTAAGTGGCATCCAGTAGAGTTGGTTTGGTTGCTCTTGTGACCAGTTTAAACCACCTTTTTCACCAAAAACCTGTAGCGTCAATCCGTGTTGGCGGCCGAGCGCGATTGAAGATGTCCAAAGCCGTCCAACAGTTCCCTTATCCATGCGAAAATTTACCATTGCATCATCTTCAAGCGTGCGCACCGGAATACATGAAACTGTGTCAGCGGATAGGGTGGTTACTTCTTGGCCCGTCACGAAGGAGGCCATGTGCATTGCATGTATCCCGCAGTCTGCAAATTGGGCAGAAACGCCAATTTGATTAGGGTCATAGCGCCAACGCACGCGTGGATTATCTGCATCTGCTGCATCGGCATGATGGCCATGGGCAAATTCCGCTTTCACTAAGCGAACCTTGCCTAGATCTCCTCGAGCGACCATCGCCCTCATGTGTCGTACCAAGGAATAGCCGGAATATCCATAATTTACGGCGCAAATTTGTCCTGTATCTTCACTTATTCGAACGATATCTTCGGCTTCTTGGACCGTCATTGTCATCGGCTTTTCACACAGGACGTGAAACCCGGCCTCAAGGAAGGATTTTGTAATTTCAAAATGTGTTGAGTTCGGTGTTGCGACTGTGACTAAATCAATCTGATCTTTGCGACTTTTTTCCCCATCAAGCATTTCTTGCCAGTCACCATAGGCGCGATCTTTCTGCAGCCCCAGTCTTTGACCGTAGTCTCGCCCTTCTTTTGGTCGGTGATCCAATGCACCAGCCGTAAATTCAAACAAAGCGTCCATCCCTGCACCTAATCTGTGTGCTGGGCCTATTTGGCTACCTTCGCCGCCTCCAATGAGGCCCCATTTTAACTTTTCCATCGTCTTTACTCCTCGGAAAACCCAATTGATTGCAGATAGGATCTATTTGCTTTTGCGTCATCAAGAGGGCTTATGTCCATTGTCGGATCACAATCTTGCTCAATTGTGCACCAGCCTTTAAAATCAACATCCAACAAAATTTGTCTGACAGCCGCAAAGTCGACATCGCCTTCGCCCAGGTTGCAAAAAATACCTTTACCACAAGCGTCATAAAATCCAGTGCGTTTTTTGATCACATCGGCTTTAACTGTAGGATTGATGTCCTTAAAGTGCATATATGATATACGGTCGATATGTCGTTTCATGAATGCAACAGGATCAAAGCCAGCAAAAGAGTGATGCCCAGTATCAAAGCAGATCTTCAAAATGTTTGAGTCAATTTCTTCCATTAAGCGTTCCAGCTCGGGCTCAAAATCAATAAAGCCTGCTGCATGGGCATGCATCCCAACTGTTAAACCATACTCTTCAGCGCCAATCTGAGCTGCAGTCTTGAGGCGATCCCGAAAGCTATCCCATTCCTGCTGATCCATTTGTTCTGCTTCCGAGACGCGCCCTGCTGTCGGAGCACGGCGAGGTGAAATAGAATCGATAAGAACCAAATGCTTCGCTCCTTGGGCCGTTAATGCCTTACAAGTGCGTTGAACAGCACCTTGGACTTCTCGCCATTCACTCGGATCATGAAACGGTCGAAAAACTACGCCACCGATTAAGGTGAGATCATATTGTTCAAGTGCTGGGCCTAGGATTTGTGGATCTTCTGGCATAAACCCGATTGGACCAAGCTCGATACCGCGATAGCCGGCGGTCGCACATTCTGCCAAGACGGTCTGCCAAGTTGGGTTTCGGGCGTCCTGAGCAAACTCAACGCCCCAAGAACAGGGGGCATTACCAATTTGAATAGTCATTATGAAAAATCCCTTTTTAAGCGAAGCAACCAGCACGTAGGATTATGGAATGGAAATCGCAATCCCAGTTTAAAAGAGCGCAAAGAATTTAGCGCGTGAGCCCTCCCCAAAGGTATTTCAAATTCGGTTGCAACCGGTTGCAAAAGTAGTATCGTTAGAATCGGAATAGCGCAAGCTTCAAAAGCTGACCCTTCAGAAAAGGATGCCTCAATGCAGAGCGAAAGATTGGTCCGCCTTACAACCGCCCAGGCCATCGTAAAGTATCTGGAAAATCAATTTATCGAAATTGATGGACAGGAATTGCGGCTATGTGGAGGAGGATTTGGCATTTTTGGTCATGGAAATGTGACCTGCCTTGGCGAGGCTCTTTATAATTCAAAAGACGAGTTACCTCTTTATCGGGGACAGAATGAACAGAGCATGGGCTTTGCAGCGGCGGCCTATTCCAAACAATGGGTGCGCAAACGTTTTATGTTCTGTACAGCCAGTGCCGGACCTGGAACATCAAATTTACTGACCTCCGCAGCATTGGCTCATGCCAATCGCTTGCCGCTATTGCTTTTGTGTGGAGATACTTATCTCACGCGCTTGCCTGATCCTGTTTTGCAGCAGGTTGAGCATTTTAATAACCCCAGTTTGGGTCTAAATGATGCGTTTAAAACGGTCACTCGGTTTTGGGATCGAATTACCCATCCTGCGCAAGTTATCCAATCCTTACCGCAATCAATCTCTACAATGCTTGATCCTGCAGACTGCGGTCCGGCCTTTATTGGTCTTCCACAGGATGTACAGGGTTGGAGCTATGATTATCCAGAAAAGCTTTTTGAGAAAAAAGTGCATCGGATTCGGTGCAGTTCGCCCGATAACGAAGATATTAGAGACGCCGCAGAGGTTTTAAAAAAAGCTAAGCGTCCTATGATTATTGCTGGTGGTGGGGTTCAATACAGCGGTGCCGTCAAAGCATTAACAGAATTAGCAGAGGCGTATGAAATTCCAGTCGTAGAAACTATTGCTGGAAGAGCCAATATGCTGGCGACGCATCCACTTAATATTGGGCCAATAGGCGTCACTGGATCAAACAGCGCAAACAATATTGCTAAAAAGGCTGATGTCATTTTGGCAATTGGCACACGCCTCCAAGACTTCACCACAGGTTCATGGACAGCGTTTGCGCACGATGCAAAGTTTATATCGATCAATGCCGCGCGTTTTGACGCGCATAAGCATTTATCTTTGCCAGTAGTAGCCGACGCAAAGGTCGCCATAAATAGTCTTCACAAAGCGTTGGATGGGTTCAAGACTGCGTCAAACTGGACCTTAAATGCCAAAAAAGAGCGACGAGCATGGGATGATTATGTCGCGTTAAATGTGTCACTACACAATGGCCCTAATTCCTATGCTCAGATTATTGGAGTTGTTAACGAACTCTGCGACCCGCAGGATCGTATTGTTGCAGCCGCTGGTGGTTTGCCCGCAGAAGTCACTGCCAACTGGCGTACGTTGGGCATCGGGACAGTGGATATTGAATTTGGATTTTCTTGCATGGGTTATGAAATTGCAGGCGGGTGGGGTGCTCGTATTGCCCAGTCCGAGCGCGACCCAGACAGTGATACGATTGTGATGGTTGGAGATGGCTCTTATTTGCTCTTGAACTCAGATATTTATTCCTCCGTTTTGAGCCGCAAAAAGCTTATTATAGTTGTGCTTGATAATGGGGGATTTGCCGTTATCAATAAATTGCAAAATAACACTGGGAACGAAAGCTTCAACAATTTGATCGCAGATTGTCCGACAGTTCATGAACCTTTCGCAGTTGATTTCCAGAGCCATGCTGCATCAATGGGGGCCAATGCGGAAACAGTACAAAACCCTGTGGAATTTGCCAAAGCCTTCGAACGCGCGAAACAGAGCGCCAAAACCAGTGTAATTTGCATGCAGGTGGATCCGTATGACGGTTGGACAGACGAGGGCCATACTTGGTGGGAAGTAGGGACACCTGAGGTGAGTTGCAGCGAAAAGGTAATTACCGCACATGTAGAACAAGAAGCAGGGCGTAGCAGACAAAGAAAGGGTATCTGATGGCATCATTAGATCGTCTCTCAGGTAAAAATTTTTTAATTATCGGCCGCGCAGGTATGGATTTTTATCCAGACCCTCCCGGGACTAAGACGGAGGAAGCGACCCACTTTTTTGCTGCTCTTGGTGGATCATCGGCCAATATTGGCGTTGCGCTGAGTAAACATGGTGCGCGCGCTTCGCTTGTAACTTGCGTCTCTGATGATGCAATCGGCCACTACTGCCTGAACCAACTTGATCGTTATGAGGTTGATCGAAAGTTTGTGCGCATTGTGGGTGGCGAGGCGCGTAATTCTCTAGCAATCGTGGAAAGCCGCATCGAAGATCATCAATCTGTAATTTACCGCAATCGTGCGGCTGATTTTGAAATGACATCAGATGATGTTCAGGATTTAGCGTATAAACGCTATAGCGCTTTGATTACCACTGGAACAGTTTTTGCGGCGGAGCCCTCCAGAAGTGCTGCTTTTTATGCCTTTGACTTGGCTAAAAAAGCTGGCTTGCCATTGATTTTTGATGTGGATTACCGTCCATATAGCTGGTCGAGTGCTGAGGTTGCGTCTGAGACCTACTCTCGCGCTGCTGAATATTGTGACATAATTGTAGGCAATGATGTCGAATTTGGATTTATGGCTGGGGATTATGAACAGGGTCTAAAAAAGGCAAAAGATCTTGCGAACACTACTGCAAAAATTGTGGTTTATAAAATGGGTGAATTTGGTGCAATTACCTTTACAGCTGACAGTGAAATTCGCACAGGTATTTATCCAGCCAAAGCGCTAAAGCCTACTGGAGCCGGTGATAGCTTTATGGGTGGCTTTGTCGCCGGCCTGGCAGATGGTCGCCCGCTGGAAGAGGCCGTTTTGCGCGGTTCTGCTTGTGCCTCCATGGTCGTGGCGCGCGTTGGCTGTGCCCCTGCGATGCCCACTACCCTTGAATTAGATAATTTTTTGCGTGGTCACGCTGGCCCAACGGAAGTATGAAATAGGAAATTAACATGCATATTGTACCATTTGATAACAATAACTTGCCGATTGTGGATGTTGCAAATCCAACGGTTCCGCTCAATTATTTCAATATTGTCAAGCTGACAAAAGGGCAGTCCTTTGATTATCAAGTGCCTGGTTACGAAACATGTATTGTTCCTGCGACAGGAAGTTTAGATATTGAAGTTGAAGGTTTGCACTTTGCTAAACTGGGGAATCGTGGAGAAGACGTCTGGGACGGAGAGCCTGAAGCGGTCTATATCTCGTCAGGCGCTAAGGTCACCATAATCTGTGTATCGGAGGCAACTGAAACATTCATTGCCGGGGCAAAATACGATAAGGTTTTGGATCCCTTTGAAATTCGTAAAGACGGCATCGATCTCGTACAATATGGTAGCGATGATACAAAGACACATCGCAAGATCAAACATATTCTGGGGCAAAAGCAAAACGATAAGGTTGGCAGGTTATTGGTAAGTGAACTCTTTACCGTGGGCCAAGGTGGCTGGTCGGGCTTTCCTTCTCATAAGCATGACACCAATCGGCTTCCTAACGAAACCCGCCACGACGAAACGTATAACTTCCGTTTCAAGCCTAACCACGGATCAGGCCTCCAGATGCTTCAAAGGGTCGATAATGAACCTGGTGACGCATATCATATTGTTGATGGTTCCACGATTTGTATAGGCGAGGGCTATCATCCTTGTGCGGCGTTGCCCGGATATGAAATGTATTATTTTACTATTCTTAGTGGTCTGACGCAGCGCCCACTGGTGCAGTATTTCCAACCCGCACATGCCTATCAAGTTGAGACTATTCCTGGCATTAAAGACATGGTTGCTAAGTTTAAATGACCCTTGTGACTCTAAAGGAAGTTTTGAAGCCTGCGAGGAGTGGTGGTTATGCTGTGGCTGGTCTTGTAACCCTTGGATGGGAAGATATGTGCGCGTATGTTGAGGCGGCAGAGCTGGAACAAGTGCCAGTTATATTGCAGGCGGGTCCAAGTTGTCGCGCTCATACACCTCTACCTATTTTAGGCAAAATGTTCCGCTATTTGGCCGAAGGTGCATCAGTGCCAGTAGTTGCTCATCTGGATCATGGGTATAAATTTGATGAATGTAAATTGGCGCTAGAAAGTGGGTTTACTTCGTTGATGTTTGACGGATCAAAAAAGCCGCTGCAGCAGAATATAGATGAGACGGCCGAAGTGGCAGAGCTTGCGCATTCAGCGGGAATATCTTGCGAGGGCGAGATTGGTTTTGTTGGTTATTCAGGTGGTGAAAAGTCGTCTGGTACGGACCCTTCAGAAGCTGCAAAATTTGCTGAGGATAGCCATGTTGATGCAATGGCAATATCTGTTGGAAATGTGCATTTGCAGACTGATAAATCGGGTGGTTTGGACGAAGAGCGTATTCGCGCCATAGAGGCGGCTTGCGATGTGCCTCTGGTGATACATGGTGGATCAGGTGTGCCAACAGATCAGCGTCGACGCCTCGCTAGGACATCAAGTATCTGCAAGTTTAATATAGGCACCGAATTGCGCGTGGTATTTGGTACAGCTCTTAGAAGTTCAGTCTTGTCAAATCTTGATCGCTTCGATCGGGTCGCGATACTCAAAGAAACTCAGGCGCCTCTCGTTGCGGCGACGCGGCAGGTTTTGAGATCTTTTAAACCTGCCTGATATAGGCGTTCTAAGTTATTTTACTTTTACGATAAGCTTGCCAAAATTTTTGCCTTCGAGCAAACCGATGAAGGCTTTTGGAGCATTTTCCAGACCGACAACAATATCTTCTTCGTAAGCGATTTTACCTGAAGTAACCATTGGCACTACAGCGCTCAAGAATTTGCTGTACTGATCCCAGTGATCTGAGATAATGAACCCATTGACCGACATCTTCTTGACCAGAATACTACGCCACATTTTGGGAAGTTTATCAGTCTTCTCCCCTGCGTTTGCCCCTAACGCTCCCGCATTATACCAGCTTATCATACCGCAGATAGGAATCCGTGCACCAGTATTCATTAATGGCAAAATTGCATCAAGTGTTTTGCCAGCCACATTTTCAAAATAGATATCAATGCCACTTGGACAAACCTCTTGAAGAGCATTTCTCATTGAGCGGCTATCTTCATAGGCCCTATGATCGAGGCAATGATAGAAGCCAAACTTTTCGACCGCAAGGGCGCATTTTTTAGCTCCTCCTGCAATACCTACGACATATAGTCCATTTGCTTTGGCAATTTGACCCACCATTGAGCCGACTGGACCAGTGGCGGCCGCAACGACAAGCGTTTCGCCTGGCCTTGGCCGCCCATGTTCTTTTAATCCGTACCATCCAGTAAACCCTGGCATGCCAAGAACACCAAG
>CAJWEI010000037.1 GCA_913031285.1 uncultured Alphaproteobacteria bacterium
TCTTGTTTAAATCAGGATTAGAGATCCTTAAAGGTAACCCGTAGTCAAAAAAGATGAACACCTTTTCCAGAAAAAATGTGAGAGCAGTATTTTAGCAACCTAACCGCCGCTAGTTTTTGCCCCCTAGCCTTTTAATCTAGTGGTACACAATTAAGCCTTAATAAATATTTTGTCGCACCAGAAAATTATCCTATAGCAATTTAGTATTCTGAAGAGTATGACTTTATTACTATATTATTTTAGGTAGAATAGATGATCTCAGATCAAGTTTATAATGTGTTAACGAATGGTATTGGCCATATTGGATGTACTTCTTCTTCGTTGAGGCCATTTCATGCTGATCCACTTGGCATTTGCTGCGATCAAGCTACGAACACTATTGTTTGTTGTCTAAACAAAAAGACAAACAAGCTATTTCTAGAACACTTAGAGATAGGTTCACGTGTCAGTCTTTTCGCAGCTGTTATCAGCCATGAAGCTTACAATTTAAAGGGTGCAATAACAGAACTCCGTGATGTTAATGATGATGAAAGTCAAGTCTGTGATGACCTAAGAAAAAAAATGTATGATTTTTATGGTGAACTGGGAATTCCCAAAAATTTAGCAGATAGATATTGGTTAAAGCCAATAGACATTGCAGTTGTCTTTTCAGTGGACAAAGTTTTTGTTCAGACACCTGGTCCTGATGCAGGTAAAGAGATTTAATATGTTGGAGAATTTTCATGATTAATGATGAACACCTCCCTGCACTTCAAGGAATGTTTCCAAGTTGGATTACGACTGTGTCAAATGATGGAGAGCCTAACACGACAGTTATATCTCAAATCTGGCATGTTAACGAAACAGAGGTCGCTCTATCTTTTCAGTTTTTCAACAAGACTAAAAAAAACATAAGCCAGAATCCTTTTGCTTTTGCAACGATAACTAACCCTGCTTCTTTCGATACCTATACGCTAGAATTGAAGTATGACAGAACTGAAAGTGAGGGCGACCTGTTTGACGAAATGGATATGAAACTAGAAGCAATCGCCTCTATGAGTGGAATGTCAGGTGTCTTTGAACTTAAGGGAGCAGACATTTATACCGTTCTATCAATTTCAAAAAATAATTTATAGGTTAAGAAAAATTTTTTGCGTGGCAAAGCAATCACAAGCAAAATTTTTAGGTGAAATCGAATGACTGATAGTGATGCCAAAACGCTAGCTGAACAGCTAGAACGCCGCAATAAAGAAATTGAGATCATTGAGAGAGTAGCGTCGCAGATTAGTAAAACTTTAAACTTAGATGCTATTGCTAAAACCATGCTTATTAGCATGGAAGAATACTTCGATTTCAAACACTCAATGATACTTTTGCTTGATGGTTCTGAAAGTACTCTGAAAGTTATAGCAACGCATGGCTATAAAGAAGAGGGCATAGGGGCCGAGGTAAAGATTGGCGTTGGTGTAATAGGGATGGTCGCCAAAAAAAAGAAGCTAATGCGCATGGCAAATCTTGGCGCACAAATGCAGTACATGCAGGCTATTAAACAACAAATCCAACCGTCAGAAGATACAGTAGTTGCGGATGAAATAAGTCTTCCTGGTCTGAAAAACGCCGAGAGCCAGGTTGCAATACCAATGTTGATGGAAGACGAATTGATTGGGGTATTTTCGGTAGAGAGTGATCAAGTTAATATTTTTGATAAATCTGATGAATTAATAATAAAAATTCTTGCAAACCAAACGGCTAACGCTTTGCAAAATGCTAAACTGTATCAGCTAGAGCAGCAACGGTTACAAGACTTGGATAAAGCACATGCGGAGCTTGCTGATTTAAATACAAATTTAGAGAGTAAAGTTGCTGACCGAACCAAGGAGTTGGTAGACCTTTCGGAAAAGTTAGCAAAGTATTTTTCTCCACAAGTTTACGACTCTATTTTTTCAGGAGAACTTGATGTAAAGATTCAGACGCAGCGTAAGCCACTGACTGTTTTCTTCTCTGACTTGCAGGGTTTCACAGAACTAACTGAACGACTTGAACCTGAAATATTAACTGAACTTTTGACTCAGTACCTTACAGAAATGTCAAAGATTGCAATTCGTTGGGGAGGTACTATCGACAAATTTATTGGTGATGCAATTCTCGTATTTTTTGGCGATCCCGAAAGCAGAGGAAATAAAGAAGATGCAATGGCATGTGTTTCAATGGCTTTGGAGATGTTGGAGAAGCTAGAGCTACTTCGTGAAGCATGGCGTGAAAGAGGATTAGCCAGATCACTCAATGCTAGAATGGGTATTCACTCAGGTGTTTGTACAGTTGGAAATTTTGGATCTGAGGACAGATTAGACTACACGGTCATTGGTAATGGAGTGAATTTGGCAGCAAGACTGGAGTCTAATTCGGAGGCAAATAAAATTCTAATTTCGGAAGATACCTATCTTTTGGTGAAAGAAGAAATAAAATGCATCAAAAAGCAAGAAATCTCAGTCAAGGGAGTGTCTTATCCAATTCAAACTTACGAGGTATCAGGATTTACTTCCAGCAGTAGTTCATACTCGTCAAAATTGGTTAAATCGATTCCAGGTTTATCATTAACTTTCGATCCAAATGAAATAGAAGACAACGACAGAGCAATGAAATTAATTTCAGATGTTTTGAGCCGACTTGTATAATTTAATTTTTCACAAAAAAATGTGAGAGCAGTATCTTAGCAAACTAACCACTGCTAAATTTTGACCCCCACCAGCTTCGCAAAATTTTAATGATAGCTATACTACCACGAGCACCATAAGGCATGTGTACTGACAAAAGTTCTTTGGCTTTTTTAATCCTTCATTGCCTTTGATTAATGGTGACTTTGTTTATGATTTCTCGGGAGCTGCTCGGTAGCAAAGGAAGGACCAGTTCAACCTGGGGGGTAATAACTGGTCCTGCCCCTAGCCCTCAAGCTTATTATTGCTATCATTCCACTGGAAGAGAAAATAATATCAACTTACGCCCTGTTAGCTACAAGCCCGTATTTAGTAGCCAAAACATTCAAATCAATGCATACTTTGTCGCATCCTGTTAGCTATTCAATCTCGCTCGCCCCATGGCCAATTTATATGTAGCCGCATTTTTCCTTGATGCGGGGTGTCTGAATAGTGGATTGGCAATAGCGGGTTTCAATTGGCTGGATGTAAGTAGCCAATTCCTTTCAAACAGTCTGTACTTGTAGGTTTCTACCTTGTAAACTATTCATGCTGCCCATTGGAGAGGGTGATGCTGTAGCTCCTATGTCTGGTAACACCGCCATTGCCCTTTAATGAATATATGATCACACGTTTGACTGCATCCAGTATATATTTCGACCCCACAGGTTTTTATTTATTCATCTACATATAACAAGCAGTTCCGAGCGCGCTGTATGGTATCAGAGGGGCGTGATAACTAAAATCACCTTTGGTATACTTCCAGTAGATTAATGAAACATAAAGTTTGGCGTTTCTAAACTCTGCTTGTCCTCTGAATCACGTGGTTCTTATTTGCCATAGCCCCTCATTTTTGACTGGCCAATTAAACCATTGAATTTATGTGAATTGGTTCTCTATTAGTTCCACTGCATAAAACATACACGCATGTTGGATGAGCCAGCACTGGTTTTGTCATAGCATAACTAAAATTGGTATGGTATCGTGGCGAACTTAGTTGTCGGTTCCTTTTGGCGCAAGGCCGCTTAGTTTAAAAGTGCTACACAGATAGCTTTTACGACGATCGTAAGCCCCTTCAACGTCTATCAACGCGCGATATTTTGCAACAGTTCTTCGGGAAATTAGTATGTTTGCTCGCATCAATTGTCGTGCAAGTTCCTCGTCGGAGAATGGCGAATTCTTATTTTCAGTTCGGATCAAAACGGATAATCTTTGTAAGACTTGATCCCGCGTGCGACCCTTATCGGTTTGGTTAAGAGGTCGCACAAACAAATCTATTGGATTGATGATGCCGCGCGGCGTTTCAATCATACAATTTCGTAATGCACGGCTTACTGTACTCTTGTTCAGCCCAAGTTCTGCTGAGAGCTCCATCATTGTTAAAGGCTTTCGGTGAAGTTTTCGACCCGTGAAGATGAACTTTTCTTGCCTTTTTGCAAGAATCTGTCCGATTTGCAAAAGCGTATTGGCTCTCTTTTGCATCGCAATGATGAAACCGGCGGCGCCCCTGTAGCAGTCTTGGTAATATGTAGATGCATGTTGATCATTCTCAATTGTCTTAATCGCTGAGAACATAGCATCATCCCTCAACATTTTCGGTAGTACTAGGTCGTTCAGGCGCGTTGAAATCTTCCCGTCTTTATCAAAATTAAATATCAATTCAGGCGCTCGAGATAGTTCGGGGTTGGAATTAGTAGGTTGAAGAGGGGCTGGGTTGAGCATGCGAATATCTTCCAGCATGTCCTGGGCGTCTTCCCGATCAACTTTGCAAAGTGAACTGATCTCATCCAGTTTTTGAAGTGCGACAAGGTCTAAGCGATCCAACAGCTTTGCAATCAATGGGTCGTATTTGTTTTTAGCTTCAAGCTGAATCCGAAAACTGTCTTTTAGGGACCAAGCGAATATCCCAATGGGTTCCACTGATTTTTGAAGGGTTGCGACAAGCTTAGCGAGGGGGGCCTTAGCAGCATCTAGATAGCCGCTCATCTCATCTAAAGTGTCAATTAGATAACCTCGTTCATCCATGCAGTATACAAGTTCTCTTGCGATCCTGCGGTCTTCAGAATTTAGGCGTATTAAGGAGATTTGGTTTATTATTGTTTCATTGTTTGACGGGAAATCCGCAATGTCTGACGTATTGAACTCTACCGAAGACTTAACGGTATTTCCGTTCGCAAGCATAGTCGGCTTTAGTCTAAGAAACGGGTTCCGTTTTGCCTCTTGTTCTGCGGCATCAATCAGCTCTTCCGTCCCCATTTGGAGCGTGCTCAGTGAATTGCGCATTTGCTGGGTCAGAGCCAATCGCTGAATCACTGATTGATTTTGAATTTGCTTCATCGATCGCCTGCGGTTGATTTACCTTTATTGGCACATTCGTTGCTTATAAATCAATAGGTAAAACACCTCAAGGGGCATCAAAACGAACTTGTTCAGCAAAGTAAAATCCCTATTTCCAGCTGCGTAAAAGCAACCAAACTAGGATTGTTAGCAGATTTGCAGTTTTTTCAAGGAAATAACCGATTTTAATTTTTGACTTGTTCAGGTGTAAAAATGAAAACAAACTAGGGGGGAAGCTATGACTTTTCAATTCAAAGAGAAATACGGAAATTATATCGGCGGCAAATTTGTCGAGCCGGTCAATGGAAAATATTTTGACAACATTACGCCTGTTAATGGCAAAGTGCTGTGTAAAATTCCACGGTCTGATGAAGCGGATATAAACCTCGCGCTGGATGCTGCGCATGCTGCAGCAAAGGCATGGGGTGAAACTACCGTAACTGAGCGCAGTCAAATCCTGCACAATATAGCGCAAGTCATGGAAGATAATCTTGCCACGCTTGCGGAAGCCGAAACATGGGAAAACGGGAAGCCAATCCGTGAGACAACGGCAGCTGACATGCCACTTGCGATAGATCATTTTAGGTACTTTGGCAGCGTCATTCGTGCTCAAGAAGGTTCATTAAGTGAATTAGATGGCGATACCGTTGCCTATCATATCCATGAACCACTCGGCGTTGTTGGTCAAATTATACCTTGGAATTTCCCAATCCTAATGGCTGTTTGGAAGTTGGCCCCCGCTCTGGCTGCAGGTAATTGTGTTGTGCTGAAGCCCGCTGAACAAACACCTAGTTCCATACTGGTTCTTCTTGAAATGATCGGTGATCTTTTGCCTCCCGGTGTTGTGAATGTTGTCAATGGATTTGGTCTAGAAGCTGGTAAACCACTGGCCTCAAGCACTCGTATTGCCAAAATTGCCTTCACAGGTGAAACGACAACTGGTCGTATGATCATGCAATACGCATCGACAAACCTCATCCCAAGCACATTGGAATTAGGTGGTAAATCACCAAATATCTTCTTCAAAGATGTTATGGACGAAGATGACGCCTATTTGGATAAATGTATAGAAGGCTTGGTGATGTTCGCTCTCAATCAAGGCGAGGTTTGCACTTGCCCAAGTCGTGCATTAATACATGAAGACATCTACGATGAATTTATGGCGCGATGTATGAAGCGTGTCGAAGCTATTGTCCAAGGCGATCCACTAGATCCAAATACGATGATAGGCGCTCAAGCATCTAGTGAACAATTCGAAAAAATTCTATCCTATATGGATATCGGCAAAAAGGAAGGTGCTGAATTGTTGATGGGCGGCGGAGCGGCCGAACCACCAAAAGGTATGGAAGGTGGTTTCTATATTCAACCGACCGTATTTAAAGGTACAAACAATATGCGGATTTTCCAGGAAGAAATTTTTGGCCCAGTTTTATCGGTAACCACTTTCAAAACTGACGAAGAAGCTTTGGAGATAGCCAATGACACACTTTATGGTCTTGGTGCCGGTGTGTGGAGCCGCAATGCGAATAGGTGCTATCGATTTGGTCGTGCGATCCAAGCTGGCCGTGTATGGACAAACTGTTATCATGCTTATCCAGCGCATGCCGCGTTCGGCGGTTACAAGCAATCCGGTATCGGGCGCGAGAATCACCTGATGATGTTGGGTCATTACCAAAAAACTAAAAACCTACTAGTTAGTTACAGCGAAAATAAGCTTGGATTTTTCTAAGTCCGGTCTATTTCTGAAATAGAGGGGCGTGCTTTTTATGCACGCCCTGCTGTTTGGTAAGGAGATTGATATGTTAGACCAAGTTGAAGCTACCGAGGAGGCCCTAAAACTTCTTAAGGAGATTGTGGCAGATTATGGGCCAGTGATTTTTCACCAATCTGGTGGATGCTGTGACGGATCAGCCCCAATGTGCTATGCGCAAGGCGACTTAATCATCGCTGACCATGATGTTCAGATGGGGGAGATTGGTGGTGCTCCGTTTTATATTGGTGGATCTCAATTCGAAGCTTGGAAACACACCCGCCTCATAATTGATGTGGTTGACGGGCAAGGTGGTATGTTTTCTCTCGATAATGGTCGAGGCAAAAGATTTCTAACTCGGTCGGAGTTATGTGAAATTTGATAAATTCTAAAGGCCACCACAGCGAAGTTTAGCTCATTGCTGGATCTCTTGGTATTCCATTATGTTCTACAGCCGTAGTTTGTGAAATTTTTGTTAGCATATAATAAGTTATAAGACTTGTTATAACATTGCTCTCATACCTTTGCCGCATTCGGACACCCGCTGACTTACCCAATCTCGGCACCGCCATCGACCAAATAGTGAGAACTGACCTGACTTTCTATTAATCAATTGTGCCAACCATTCGCCTACTGTCGCACCAATTCATAACCAAGGATTCAATGGCACGCTCGTTGCTTTACATTGGTAATTGGGGGAAGATTGAATTTGTCAACTGTTGGAATCATAGCTAATCCGGTATCTGCTAGAGATATCCGTAGAATTGTGTCCCATGCGGGAAATTTGCCAATTAATGACCGGGCAAATATTGTTCTACGTATTTTAACTGGACTTTCTACCACGGGTGTTGAGGAAGTATTCATCATGCCTGAGAATGGCGGTATTCGTACACAGTTGGTACGTACAATAGATCGTGAAGATCGCATGGGAACGATGCGTTTTCCCAAACTGACTTACCTAGACATGCCAGTCACCTGTACGGCTGCTGACAGCGCAGAAGCTGCACGCCAAATGCATGATCAAGGGGTGGGTGCCATCATTGTGCTTGGGGGTGATGGAACAAGCCGAGTTGTTGTTTCAAAATGCGGGAACACGCCAATTGCAGGGGTTTCGACAGGTACAAACAACGCGTTTCCAGAACTAAGAGAACCGACGATCACTGGAATTGCCGTGGGACTTGCAGTCACTGGGCAGGTGCCTAATGGACAGGGCTATAGTTTCAACAAGCGCCTTGAGGTTAGGGTTAATGAAAAACGTGAAATTGCATTGGTCGATGTTGCTGTGGTCGCTGAACGTTTTATTGGCGCGCGTGCAATTTGGAAGACCGAGAACTTCCGAGACCTTTATGTTAATTTCGGTCTCCCTGATAGCATTGGTATGTCATCGATTGTCGGCCTTCTTTCACCATTGGATAGGGAGACGCCAGAGGGGCGCCATATTAGGTTGGTCCCAGCTGAAAGTGCTCGAAGCCATTTGTTAGCTCCGATTGCACCAGGCTTAATCGAAAATGTTAGCATTGATGGGGTTGAAACTATGCAACCCGACGAGGTGTATTTGCCAAGCATATCCGCTGGTTCTTTTGCATTGGATGGTGAACGTGAGCTGACCTTTTGCGAAACAGATGACGTGAGTGTCAGACTTCAGACTGATGCATTTCGTACTATTAATGTGAGCTATTGCATGGCCTATGCGGCCAAGCACGGGCTCTTAACCCGCGAGAGCGATTCCGCCCTCGCAAAGCTCTAGAAAAAGGGAGAATCTCATGAGCAATCCGTTCCCATTAGAAAAAGATAAGCTGATAGAGGCTTATCGTACCATGAAGACAATCCGTGAATTTGAGGAGCGCCTTCATGTTGATTTCGGTCGTGGTGACATACCCGGTTTTGTGCACTTATATGCGGGTGAAGAAGCTTCAGGCGTAGGTATCATGATGCACTTAAAAGACCATGACCGCATTGCGTCAACGCACCGAGGTCATGGCCACTGCATTGCCAAGGGTGTCAGTGTCAAGTCAATGATGGCCGAGATTTACGGAAAGGCTACCGGCTCTTGCGCGGGGAAAGGTGGCTCGATGCACATCGCTGATTTGTCAAAGGGCATGATGGGCGCAAATGGTATTCTTGGTGCTGGTGCACCTTTGATTTGTGGTGCGGCACTTGCTGCGCAAAAACTGGAGCATGATGGTGTTGGCATTACCTTTTTTGGCGATGGGGCATCGAACCAAGGTACGGTTTTGGAATCCATGAACCTTGCTGCAATCTGGAACTTGCCAGCCATCTTTGTAGTTGAAAATAATGGCTATGCTGAATCGACTTCTGTCGAGTATGCTGTTGCATCGGATTCCTACGTGGATCGAGCAACAGGGTTCGGAATGCCTGGTATCACAGTAGATGGGCTTGATTTCTTTGCTGTCTATGAAGCGGCAGGGGAGATCATCAAGCGCGCTCGTGAAGGTGCAGGCCCAACCTTGCTAGAATGCAAGATGATCCGCTTCTTTGGTCACTTTGAAGGGGATGCTCAGACGTATCGTGCGCCGGGTGAAAACGAAGAAAATAGGGCGAATAACGACTGCTTAAAAATCTTCCGTTCAAAAGTCACAGAGGCCGGTGTTCTGACTGATGCGGAATTGAACGCTATCGACGGAGAAGTCATGACCTTAATCGAGGAAGCAGTAGAAGAGGCCAAAGCAGCGCCACTTCCAGCCGCTGAAGAACTAACCACTGACGTGTATGTTTCTTACTAACACGTTAATTATAAAGGAGAAAAGAAAATGGCACGTACACTAAGTATGAAAGACGCGATTAACGAAGCACTCGATCTAGAGATGGAACGCGACAAAACCGTAATTATGATGGGCGAAGACATTGTCGGTGGCGCTGGCGCTGGCGGTGAAGACGACGCATGGGGCGGCGTTTTGGGGGTCTCCAAGGGGCTATATGCCAAACACCCAAAACAGATGATTGACACGCCACTATCTGAAAGCGCCTACGTTGGTGCGGCTATCGGCGCTGCGACCTGTGGTCTGCGCCCAGTTGCAGAACTGATGTTCATTGATTTTCTGGGTGTTTGTCTTGATCAAATATTCAACCAAGCGGCCAAGTTCCGTTATATGTTTGGTGGCAAGGCAGAAACGCCTGTGGTAATCCGGGCCATGTGTGGCGGTGGCTTTCGCGCGGCCGCTCAGCACAGTCAAATGTTGACACCTATTTTAACACATATTCCTGGTCTCAAAGTGGTTTGCCCGTCAAACGCATATGATACTAAAGGCTTGCTGACCCAAGCGATCCGGGACAATGACCCAGTGATTTTTCTTGAACATAAGAATCTATATGGTTCAGAAACTGATGTTCCAGAGGAGGCTTACGCAATTCCGTTTGGAGAGGCAAACATTTCACGTGAAGGCAAAGATGTGACCATCGTGACTTATGGTTTGATGGTTCACAGGAGCCTAGAAGCGGCAGAAACATTGAAGAAAGAAGGCATTGACGTGGAGATAGTTGATTTGCGTACGTTGTCGCCAATCGACATGGATACTGTCCTTGAAAGCGTAGAAGAAACTGGCCGTCTTGTCTGTGTGGATGAAGCCAACCCACGCTGTTCAATTGCGACAGACGTTTCGGCGCAAGTAGCAAAGGACGCTTTCAAGTCCCTTAAAGCGCCCATCGGAATGGTCACTGCGCCTCACTCACCAGTTCCGTTTTCGCCGTCTTTGGAAGACAGCTACATACCATCCGCCGAGAAAATCGCGGATGCTGTGCGTGAAACAATGGGGGCCTGATCAAGATGAGCGATAAGATTACGCCTATCTTAATGCCAAAATGGGGGCTCTCTATGTCAGAGGGCACCCTAGCGGCATGGCACGTCGAAGAAGGCGCTGAAATCTCACCTGGTGATGAGATCATGGATGTCGAAACGGACAAGATTGCAAATGCTGTGGAGGCCGCTGATGGTGGTCTGCTTCGGCGCAAGGTTGGTAATGAAGGAGAGGTTTATCCGGTCAGGATGTTGTTGGGGGTCATGGCGCCTTCCTCTGTGACTGACGCCGAAATCGATACTTATGTTAGCGATTATGAGATGCCTGAAGTGGAGGAAGATGAAGATACTGGACCCAATTATGAGTTTGCTGAATTGGGTGTGGGCAAAATCCGCTATACGGAACGTTCGGGCGAGGGTACTCCTGTTCTTTTAATCCATGGATTTGGTGGAGATCTGGACAATTGGCTTTTCAATATAGACGCCTTGTCTGAAACGGCACCTGCTTATGCACTCGATTTGCCTGGCCACGGGCAATCGGTAAAACCAGCAGATTCCGCTGACTTAGATTTGATGGTATCAGCCATAGTTCAACTTATGGATCACTTGAATATCGAACAGGCCCATTTGGTTGGGCATTCGATGGGCGGTCTTATAGCTGGGCAAACTGCAATCAGTTATCCAAGCCGAGTTGCATCCGTTAGCTTAATTTGTTCTGCTGGTTTAGGTGCAGAAATCAACGACGATTACATCGATGGTTTCGTTGGTGCTCAAAGCAGAAAGGAACTGAAGCCAAAGCTGAAATATCTCTTTGCCGATCAAGGTTTAGTAAGTAGGTCGATGGTGGATGATCTATTAAAATATAAGCGCTTGGATGGTGTGCAATCTTTCCTTGAGAGACTAAAGGCCAATCTGTTTGATAATGGGAAACAGTCAGTTAGCCTGAAAGACGGCCTCAAAAAGGTTGATTGTCCAAAACAGATAATCTGGGGCGAAGAGGATGCAATTATTCCGCAGTCTCATGCCAATGCGATTGATGGCGCGACCGTCACGGTTGTATCTGGGGCGGGGCACATGGTGCAAATGGAGGAATCCTCTCAAGTCAACGAGTTGATAAAAGAAATACTCTAAATTTTCTGATAGCGTGCCTGATCTCTTCGGTTAGGCGCGCATTTAATTTGTGGAGACAAAAATGAGCTCTTATAAACAAAAACTTAACGATATAAATGATCGGTTAATAGGCCTTTATAAATCTGATCAAAAATCTATGACGGCCTTCAAAAACCTGAGCGATACCGCTGTGCGCGAGGGGAAAGTTTCAAAGGCTATGAAGGAACTTATTGCCGTTGCAATTGCCGCTGCGCGTGGTTGTGATGATTGCATACTTTATCATGTGGCTGAGGCGAAGAAACATGGGGCAGATCGGGAAACACTGATCGAAGTTGTCGTCGTGGCCATCGAAATGTCAGGAGGGCCGGGTACTGTGTATGCCGCCAAAGCGCTTGACGCATTTGACAACCTTTAGGGCTTCTTCAAACTAAAACGAGAAATGAAATATCAAATTTTTTGGTTCAATGAAATGAACCTGATGAACAGCATAACATAATTACAAGCAAAGATAAAACGGAGTATATTAATGAAAAATTTCGTACAATTGATTAATGAAGCAAATGATCAAATAAATACGGTTTCAGTTGAGGAGCTACAATCTATAATTGATGACCCGAAGCTTATACTCGTCGACGTGCAATCAAAAGACGCCGTAGAAGAAAGTGGTATGATCAAAAATGCGATACATGCCAATCGCGGTTTTCTAGAGTTTTATTTTGACCAGAGAGCGGATAATCCGTTTAAAAAAATAGATGTAAAATCTGATAGTAAAATAATAATTTATTGCGGAGCAGGCGGACAAGGTGCCTTAGCAACAAAAACACTCATGGACATGGGTTTTAATGACGTGAGTAATTTGGAGGGTGGATCAGGAGCCTGGGTCGAAGCAGGAAATACACTTACAAAGTAATATTTTTTGTATCCGTGCCAAAAGGTTGGTTAGCGGTGAGGGCAAGGAAGTCTACATTAGGGCCTTTCCGTCCGTTAAAATAGGTTGGTCATCGCGTTGTCAACACTTTTAAGCCAATCTATTTGGATTAGTCTGTTTTAGGCTATCTTTCAAATAGCAGTGCGTTTTGACCAAAGTCGTGGATCAGATTGCCATTATTTAAAGTAGCTATTTCTATGGTGAGGCGCTCGGTGCGGCTAACTGAAACTGAGCATTAATGTGAATTTTAGTGACAATGGAAGATAGAATTTAGCAAAGGCTACTAGACAAGTGCTGGATTTGACGGAAATTGGTTTGGGAATGCGCTAACAATGTTTTGCGCATTGGTGCGGGATAATGTCGCTGCAAAAGTTTAATGTAACCAGGCCAGACAGCAGTATTAAAATAAGCTTCCCACTAGAGGTTTTGAGAGCATATAAGGACGAATCTAATCCATGATGCTTTCAGGATGATCGCAAAAAAAGCGGTCGCTCTTGTCTGTTCCTATTACGGATATCCCTAGCAAAGACTCGCCAAGCGAAAAAAAATCTGATAATTGATGAAAGGAAAATAGCCAAAGTGTACAAAAGTACTTCAGCAAAAAGGTTTAAAAACACTTAAGGCACACTAAAATGTCGCTTTGGGAGAATTGCTATAATGGATAATACGAGATTATTCCAAGAACATATAGATGAGATACTGACAGCTACTGAAGGGGGGGTGACATCTCGTGATCCTGAAGTTGTTCAATCCTGGCTGCGCTGCATAAATGATCATAGCCTAGACCCTGAACACAAAGGTGAGGCCCGAATTGTTACAGAGGCGGTGCTTAAAGAGCATCAACAAGAGGCGGAAGACTTATTGACGACCGCGCGTTTTGGGATGGAAGATCTGTATCGCCGGGTGAAGTCCATGGGATATGTCTTGCTTTTGACCGACGCCAAGGGCGTGACAGTCGATTTCATTGGTGATGAAAAGGTTGACCGACAACTTAAACGTGCAGGGCTTTATATTGGGTCAGAGTGGAGCGAAAGTAACGCAGGCACTTGTGGTGTTGGGGCGTGCTTAAGTACTGGTGAACCGATTACGATTCATCAGACGGACCATTTTGATATGGCTCATACACCACTGAGCTGCACGGCCGCGCCGATTTACCGTTCTAACGGTACACTTATGGGTGTGTTAGATGTGTCACTGCTAATTTCAGCAAGTGAGAAGTACAGTCAGGCCTTGACATTGGAGGTTGTGAAGTCATGTGTTCGTCGCATTGAGTTAGCCAACCTTATGTCAGCACGGAAGAAGGACTGGATTTTACGTCTGAACACTGCGCCGGAATTTTTGGGCGTTGACGCCAATAGTGCTATTTCTATTGCGTCGGACGGATCTATATCTGGGATGACGCACGGCGCGCATCGAATGATCGCCGACACCTTAGGAACCAACTGGAAATCTAATGACGGTTTTATTGGGAAACCCTTTGAGGACGTATTTGAGTTTGATTTTAACGACTTGCCTTACATGGTTGGAGCTCAAACGCCTGGCGAGCAGGCACTAGAAATGCGTGATGGAAAAGTTGTTTTTGCGGATGTACAAGCCCCGCCAACCCCTTCAAAAATCTCAAAACCAAAAGAGCTGTCGAATGTACTGAATATGATACATGGAGGCGATCCGGCTATGGAACGTTTGGTACACCATGCTGCACGTGTCGTTGACAAGCAGATCAGTATCATTCTGGAAGGTGAAACTGGGGTAGGAAAAGAGTTCGTTGCTAAAGCACTTCATGAAGCCCGCAAAAAGAAGGGCCCATTTGTGGCAATCAATTGTGCTGCATTGCCTGAAGCTTTGATCGAAAGTGAATTGTTCGGTTACGCTCCCAATTCTTTCACAGGGGCGCATGCCAAAGGAAAAAAGGGACTGATTGAACAAGCCAGTGGAGGAACATTATTTTTAGACGAAATTGGCGATATGCCACTCGCATTGCAAGCGAGATTGCTTCGTGTTCTGGCAGAAAGAGAGTTACGTCCTGTTGGTGCTACAAAACCAGTTCCGATTGATATGCGTGTTATCTCGGCATCTCATCGAAGCCTTAAAGAGTTGGTTGAAAATGGTCAATTTCGGCAAGATCTTTACTACCGCCTTAACGGTGTGGTGCTTCAAATCCCGGCTTTGCGTGACAGACATGATAAAAACTGGATCATTAGGCAAATTTCTTCACTGGTGTCACATAATTCGACGCTAAAATTTTCAAAGGAGGCGGAGGAAGCTTTGCGCTCCTATCACTGGCCGGGTAATATCCGGGAGATGATCAACGTTTTCGAACTTTGTATGGCTTTGAGTGACGGTGCGATGGTTGACTTGGGGGAGCTGCCCGATCAGTTTCAAAAATAGAGATTAGCCTTGGTAATGATTAAAGGTTGAAGAGAATTTTTGTCAACTAAATCAATGCTATAATTAATTGGTACAAACGTTGCTTCTATTCTTTTGCAACATTTGTAATGTCACAATGTCACTTAGGGAGGAAAGAATGAAAAATAATAATAGACCAATCACTAATCAATCTCGACGTAGCTTTTTAAAATCAACTGCCGCTGTCTCCGCAGCTTCGAGTATGGGTGGATTAGGAGCATTCGTCGCGTCGCCTGCTTTTGCTGGTTCACATGATGGATTAGCTCCAGGTATGACCGGAGGGCCCACTGGTTTCGAAGGCGCTGAGCGCTTTCAGTATAATAACACGATGTCTGAAGGCCGTGCGATTGAAGGTATAAAGGCTTTGCAGGCGGCGGGCAACGCTCCTGAGAGGATTTCAATGTTGTTAACTGACGGTGCAATTGGCCAGATAACAAAGCCGTTCCCAGATGGAGCGCCCTCCGCGAAAGAGGTTTGGGAGCGTGAAACCGGTATCACAATTGATATAATTGGTGCACCTGCGGAAGATATCTTTAAGAAGGTTATGCAGGACGTTACTACAGGTGATGGTACATTTGACGTCTATACAGGTCCTTGGAACTCCACTGGAGATCTAGTGTCCTCAGGCGGCGCTGTTAATTGTAGCGATTTTGTAGCCAAATATGGACCTGATTGGGGCGACCCGGAACGTGGCACACCCACACCTGAAATGGAGCAGTTACTTTATACATATGAAGGTGACTACTACTCCTTCTCTATGGATGGTGATTTTCAAACCTGGTTCTATCTGAAAGGTATTTACGACATGCCTGAAGTTCAGGACAAGTTCATGTCCGAAACAGGTGTAGCTCTGGATGTTCCGAATACGTGGGAGGACGTCGACCGCATTTCCGCGTTTTTTACTGGTAAAGATTTCGGAAACGGTACAATGTACGGCAACGGTAATTTGATGAGTCCGTTCTGGGGGCTGGCGACGTTTTACGCGCGTTTTGCGTCCATGGAGCATCCCAACTACCACTACTTTGACGAGGATGCTAATCCTATGTTGAACACTGATCTGGGTAAGCAGTGTGCCGAAGAGCACGTACGTTCGTTTGAGTGGTCTCCACCAGACGCGCTAACGTTTACTTGGGCTGAAGCATATGGGACGATGTGGAATTTGATCATTCCGCAAACCGCGATCTACACAAACATTGTGAAGTTTGGCGATGGTTATAATGCCGATGGTAGTCCGAAATCCAAAGCGACGGGCATGATTAATAGTCACCTTCCCCCAGGCCGTGAAAAGGATGGTATGATAAACCGCCGTTCTGTGCTATATTATCACATTACTGCATGGGTTTCTTCCAAGTCTAAATATCCAGAAGCAACATATCTGTTTCTGCAGTGGTTAAGCTCCACTCGCACGTATACTTGGATGACAGGTAATCCTGGTGGCTATTTTGATCCGTTTCAACAGGCAAACTTTAAAGAGCCGTTGGTTGAGCTAACCTATCATGACTATTCGATGGAATCGATCCCTGCAACGATCGCCCGTTCTGCGCCATCGATTAACTTTGCCGGACAGACTGCGCTCGATAACGCGCTGGATGAAGAACTTCAAGCGGCGATAACTGGACAGAAATCTGCTTCTGCTGCAATGGATGCGGCCCAGAAAAAATGGGAACGGATCATCAAGCGGAATAAGCGCAATGGCATCGAAGATTCGATCAAGGCCAGCCGAAAAACTTGGCCTACAATCCTCGATCCCGCCTAATTTCTCCCATCATCCGGGCTGAGCATGTCTTCGGCCCGGATAAGCTTTTTCTTAATCAAAATATGAGAGGGTAGATATGAAGCTGTCTCCAAGTGCTTTAACGTTAAAATATTTCTTTGTTTTGTTGGCCAGTGCCATTGTTCTTTACCCATTATTGTGGATGGTCACTATGGCTTTCAAACCGTATCCAGAATGGACAACTGTTGCCGGCCTAACTTGGTTCCCTAAGAATCCTACTCTCCAGAATTTTGAGTTTATTTTCTATGGAGAGGCCAAAGGTTTGGTTGTCAGTCTTGATCGGACAATTGTTGGCCCCCTTATCGCGAGCCTTGTTACCTCAATTTGCGGAACCTTAGTGGCTCTCGTTTCTGGAACGCTGTCATCTTATGCTGTTGTTCGTTTTGGACTTGCACCGATGTTACCTCTTTCAGTTTTGCAACTTCGTCTATTTCCACCGTTGGCCGTTATGATCCCAGTCATGGTAATGTGGGCATTTATTGGTGCGGTGGATACATGGTGGGGGCTGTCTTTGATATATGGGATTGTGACGCTCCCCTTTGCATTCTGGTTAATGAAGACTTTTTTCGAAGAAGTTCCCGTGGAAATTGAAGACGCTGCAAGAGTTGCGGGATGCTCATACTGGCGGGTATTCTATCGGATCACACTGCCGATCGTAAAACCCGGTTTGGCCACATGTGCCTTATTCGTTTTCATTCTGAATTGGTCTGATTATCTGTTAGCACTTATGCTGACTCAAAAGGACTGGGTCACACTTCCAGTTTACATGGCGACGCTTACATCTGCGATGGGCGGGCAAATGTACGGTATGAAAGCTGCGTTGGGTATCATCGCCGCAATTCCGCCGGTGGTATTCGGCCTAATGATTCAAAAACACCTTGTACGAGGTCTTACATTTGGAGCGCTGAAACAATGAGTGATAAATCAGCAAATACCCCGACCAAAACTGGTTATTGGGCCAAAGTTGCGCAAGATGGCAACAAGATGGGATTTTGGTTTGTTCTGCCAACGGTGTTACTTTTGGTTTTCATCGTTGTTTTCCCATTGTTCATGCAACTGTACCTGTCAGTCACATGGTGGACCCCCTTAGAAGGTACTCCATGGTATATGGCATGGGAGGTTTTCAGCTGGGGTGAAAACTATTGGTATCAGCTAACTGATCCCCGAATGTGGGGTGCATTGTGGCGTACGGTCTTGATTATGATCATAGCCGTTCCGGCTCAGTTCTTCTTGGGCATGGCCTTGGCGTATTTGTTCATCGAGAAGTTTCCGGGTCGTAAGATTTTCTATTCCATTATGCTAACACCAATGATGATAGTTCCTGCCGTTGTCGGTTTAATGTTTTATCTGTTGTTCCAGGGGACTGGTCCGGTGAATGACCACCTCGGACTTCCATCAAATTTTTCATGGCTTACGGATGTAAACCGTGCGATGATCTCAGTTATCATCGCAGATATTTGGCAATGGACGCCTTTAATGTTTCTGATCCTGTTGGCAGGGATGCTTGGCGTGCCTTCTGATCAATTGCTGGCCGCGCGACTTTTGGGTGGGTCAAACTGGCAGAATTTTATTAAGATTATAGTGCCTCGAATGAAGACGGTGATCCTAATCGCTTTGGTTTTGCGCGCTGTCGAATGCTTCAAAATCTTTGATCTGGTTTACATTATGACCAAAGGTGGTCCGGGTGTTCAAACTGAAACCATATCTGTCTTCTTGTATAAACTTACATTCGCCGAGTTGGAGTGGGCGTATGTGGCGGCAATTGGCCTAACGATCCTTTTCGTTCTTAGTGTGATCGCTGCAAAAGGATTATCTTACATGGTTAAGAAGGATAAGTAGATAATGTCATCAATTCAAATCAGAAATGTCACTAAGCGATTTGGTGACTTCACCGCCGTCGACAATTTAACATTAGACATCGAAGAGGGCGAGTTTGCAGCTTTGCTCGGGCCTTCGGGATGCGGTAAAACTACGACCATGAATATGATCGCTGGTATAGAGGATTTGACCAAAGGGTCAATCTTGTTTGACGAGCAGGAATTGTCCGGCACTCGCATTCAGGATCGCAATATTGGTTTTGTGTTTCAGAACTATGCCATTTTTACGCATCTGAGTGTTTATAAAAATTTATCTTACGGTCTTGAGGTCAAGAAAGTTGACAAGGGTGAAATTGAACGGCGGGTTAAAGCGATGGCAGATCGCATGAGCATTACCCACCGTCTGGATCAACCCGCTGCGAGCTTGTCTGTCAATGAAATGCAAAAACTGGCTATCGGTCGTTCTGCAATTGTTGAGCCGCGAATTTTCTTGCTGGACGAACCGCTATCTAATTTGGATGCCGGATTCCGCGCCTACATGCGAGCAGAGTTGAAAGTACTGCAACATGAGTTCGGTCAGACGATGATTTATGTAACCCACGACCAGATTGAGGCAATGAGTTTAGCTGATAAGATCGCGATTATTGATCAGGGCAAACTGATGCAATATGGAACGCCTCTGGATATATACAATTCTCCAGATAATCGATTTGTGGCAAATTTCATAGGCAGCCCACGCATGAATTTGATTGATGGTGAGCTGCGCGAAGAAAAGGATCAGCTGAAACTGATGGTCAGTGGCGGCGCAGAAATAAAGTTACAGGGTCAAGTGAAATCCGAATTTGCCAGCGATGGGAAAGTGCAGAGCGGTTCATTTGGAATTCGCCCACAGGATATCTACTTTGGGGACCAGCGGTCCGACTCCGATATCAAAATGCATGGTACCGTCGAAGTTTTGGAACGTGTCGGACCTAAACGGCTGGCTTACTTGCACGTTCTGGAAACAATGTTCATCGCCTTCGATGATCAAGATCGATTGAAAGTGGGCGATAAAGTACCTTTCTACCTACCTTCAGAAAAAAGTATGGCATTCGATTTGGCTTCCGGCCGGCGTTTGGGAGGAGTAGCAAAATGAGTGCGATCGAAATTAAAAACGTAGTAAAGAACTACCCAAATTTTACTCTTGGACCGATTAGTATGACTGTCGAGCAAGGTGAGTTTTTTGGTATCTTTGGTCCGCCATCAACGGGGAAGACTTCAATCCTAAAGTTGATTTTGGGTCTTTTAAAACCTGATGAAGGTGAGGTTTATTTGTCAGGTCGGGACGCCGTCGAAATGGGCGTCGCTGAACGAGACATCTCCATGGTTTTCCAGAACCTTGCTTTGTTTCCGCATATGAATGGGCGTGAAAATATTATATTTCCTCTTAAGGAACGCGGCGTATCTGAGGCCGAGATTTCAAAGCAATTGGACTTTGTGTCAGGCGTTCTGCATGTCAGTCACATTCTTGACAAGAACCCTGCTCAGATGTCGGGTGGTGAACGCCAGCGGATTGCCCTTGGCAGAGCATTTGCAGCCACAAGCCGTGCAATGTTATTGGACGAACCAATCGCGGCATTGGATGCACGTTTACGTGAAGAAATGCGCGTTGAGCTAAAACGCCTTCAGAGAGAGAACAACCAGACTTTTGTCTATGTCAGCCATGATGAAGAAGAAGTCATGGCAGTTTCCGACCGAGTTGCTGTTGTTGCAGATGGCAAAATTGCCCAGATTGGAACGCCGGATGATGTTTATAGCAGGCCGAACTCGATGGCAGTAGCGGAAGTTATCGGTTCCCCGCCGATGAACTTTTTTCAAGGGAAACTCTCATCAGACGGGTTGTTTTTTGATGGTGACAAATTGAGTGAACGCTTTCCATTCAAAGACAAGACCAAAGCAGGTGGTACGGCAACTCTGGGCGTTCGACCTGAGGATATCTGGTTGGGTGCCGCCGACGATGAATTCGGTTTGGATTTGGTGATTAATTCTGTTGAACCTCTCGGAGGGTACACGATCCTAAACGCGCAAATAGACGAGCAGATTGTCAAAATCCGGGCACCTGGTCAGGTGGATGTTCCCGAAAGATCCAAGCAGCGAGTTTCCTTTGATCAAAGACGCATTCACCTGTTTGATGAAGACGGCATACGCGTCTGATTAGATATTAACATTCCAGGCTGGCAATCGAAAGTTGCCGCTTTGGATGGCAGACAAAAAGGGACCATTTCTTGAAGACGGTTGCAATGACATCCGGTAAAATCCGGCAACGGCATCCTGAGAAGGCCAAGGTATTTACGACTGATCGACTGCCTAAGCCTTCTTGGCTTCGTGTGCGTGCGCCAACGGGGGACATCTTTCAAACGACAAAATCCGAAGTCCAAGGCCAGCGATTGACAACCGTTTGTGAAGAAGCGGCTTGCCCAAACATTGGTGAGTGTTGGTCTAAATCACATGCGACGTTCATGATTATGGGTAACACATGCACGCGCGGTTGTGCATTTTGTAATGTTGCAACTGGCAAGCCTGAAGATCTGGATGTCTTTGAGCCTGTACGTATTGCTGACGCTGTGGCAAAGCTAGCGCTTAATCATGTTGTCATCACGTCTGTTGATCGAGACGACATTGAGGACGGCGGTGCAGAGCACTTTGCGCGAACATTAAGATCAATCCGGCGCAAATCCCCCGGCGCTACTATTGAAATTCTAACGCCAGATTTTCGTCTCAGTAAGCCGGGTGCGCTTGAAACGGTTTTGCAGGCGTCTCCTGATGTTTTCAATCACAACATCGAAACAGTGCCGAGCCTTTACCTTAGAGTTCGCCCTGGTGCGCGCTATTTTCATTCGCTTTGGCTCTTGAAACAAGCAAAAGAGATCAATCCCATGATTGCCACTAAATCCGGGCTGATGGTGGGAATGGGCGAACGTTTTGACGAAGTTATGCAGGTGCTCGATGACTTACGTGCGGCAGATGTTGATTTCGTGACTGTGGGACAATACTTGCAGCCAACTCCAAGGCATCACCCCGTAGCTAGATACGTTCCACCAGAGGAGTTTAAACGAATTGAACATGCTGCCCTTGGTAAAGGCTTTGCTATGGTTTCTGCCAGTCCCCTGACTCGCTCAAGTTATCATGCTGAAGCTGACTTCAAACGATTGCTAGATAACCGCCTCAGCGTTCCCTGATCCAATAAAGATAAGCCAAAGAAATTAACGATGTCCAAAAAATACGCTCCAACTTCCGAATTTGCAACGAGTTCTCAAGCAGATGTGGCCTATACGGATTTCTTGCATGATGAACTGTTAAATTGGGTGCGCAAAGAGATTGGCCCAATTGCGAAACCCGATTTTATCCAATGGGCCCCCGGCCTACCTAAAACGCGTTCTGGCAAGATCATGCGGCGTATCTTACGTAAAATTGCAGACAGTGACATTGAATCACTAGGCGATATCTCAACTCTTGCAGAACCTGACGTAGTTGATAACCTGATCATGAACCGAATGAACCAATAGGAGGGTGGTATGCCAAAAATCCAATTTGCCGTAGAAATGGGCATGGGAACTGACCTGAAAGGGCAAGATTATACGAAAGCCGCTGCCCGCGCTGTTCACGACGCTTTGCATCGCAACTTTTTGACGATAGGGGCTGCATTCGATCTACCCTTGGAGGCAATGCTGGTTGATATCCGGGTAGGTGTAAGCAAACCAGACGCAGTTGATTTAGACGTTGTTAAGGCTGAGGCCCCGGTTGGCAACGTGACTGCCGAGGCCGTCCATGGCGGACTGGAGGTGGAGATGATGGGTCACAAAGCACTGATCGCAAACGCGATTGTAACGGTATCATATGACGTGGAGATTTCACAATGAAGCCATTGATTTGCGAACTGGGTATGGGTGTTGATGTTCATGGCCATGACTATACTAAAGCAGCGCTGCGGGGGATTTCCGATGCCATTCGCCACAGCTCTTTGACAATCTTTTATACTTATAACCGTGCCTCTGAAATGCGCGTGGATGTCACTATAGCTGTTTGTAAACCTGAAATGGTCGACAAAGAAGCAGTGGCAGCTGCGTTGCCGCACGGACTGGTCAATGTCGAAATTGTCAAAGGTGGCCTAGACGATAAAGGCATGGGCGGTAAAGAGGACATTACGATTGCGGCCGTTGCGGTAAAGGCATGGCTAGATACCGCTAACCATCCATTTAAGTTGGTAGACAGGTAAAGCACATGTCCAATCCTGAAAATAGGGAATTTTATCATGAGGGTATGAGGAATTTTCAGGATAAGTTTGATGGCCGTCGGACAGCTGATGCGTTAGAAAAACACCGGAAGCATTACGAGTTCTGGGATGATGAAATTGAACTTATCCAAAGCTCAAATTTTTTTTTCATAGCAAGTTCATGGAATAATTATGTAGACTGTAATATTAAGTCTGGAGATCCAGGTTTCGTAAAAGTTTACGATGGTGGGGTAATCGAATATCCGGAATATGATGGGAATTCGATGTATAGAACTGCTGGTAATATTTCTAGAAATCCAAACGTTGCATTACTATTCGTTAATTTTGATGGTAAAAGCCGACGAATGAGAGTAAACGGCATCGCTAGCATTATTGATGATGAAGCAACTATATCTCGACACTATGGGGCGAAGTTTGTTATCAAAATTTCCTGTGAAATATATCCTAACTGCCCGCGGTATGCTCCAAACTTACAGGACAATGAGGTTTCTAATGATATTCCTAGGTACGGGCATGAAATGCCGTCTGCACCGGAGTGGAAAGGCAGAGATTACATTCGAGATATTCTTCCAAAGAATGATCCTCACAGGAATTAGAACTTTATGTTTCTCGCCGCTGGTTCCTTAAGGATTATATTACTTCAATTTTTTGGTTGTAGGAAAGATAAATTAAAATTTTAAGGAAAAGCAGGAAATTGGATTATGTTGGCTCTATTAAAGATCTTGTAGATTTGTATGGACCCCCTATGCCGGCCGCCTTACTGAAGGTTTCGAAAGAATTGACCCCTCTTTATGAAGAATGGATAAGGGCTTCACGCTTCTGTATACTGTCAACGGTAACTGAAGAAAAAACTGATAACAGTCCCAGAGGAGACAAGGGGTCAGTTGTTAAGGTTGTTGACAGCCATACTCTCCTTTTGCCTGACTGGCCAGGCAATAACCGTTTAGATAGTCTTCGGAATATCATTTTGGACGAGCGTGCTTCTTTGATGTTCATGATTCCCGGAGTAACCACAGTAGTGCGAATAAACGGTACGGCGAAAGTTACAGTTGACCTAAAAACCAGACAAAAATTCATAATGAAAGAAACATTACCGTCCACTGTAATTGTGTTTAAGATCAGAGAAGTTTATATCCAGTGTTCGAAAGCAGTGCTGCGTTCAGAACTATGGAACAATCAGGCCGATATAAAAGTGCCAACTCTAGCTGATATCCTTGATGAGGTACAGACTAATAAATAAATGCTCATTCCAGCAATGCTCTACGAAGCGGTCTAGCTTAAATATCAAGCTAGACCGTTGACAATTTAAGCGCCTACAATTCTCCGGCGTTTAAAGATTTTGCTATGTACTCTGCTTGCCGAATTGCAAGAGCAACGATCGTCAGCGTTGGATTTGCTGCTCCTCCTGTAGTCATAACTGACCCATCTGAAACAAACAGATTTTTCACATCGTGTGCGCATCCCCATTTATTCAATACACCGTCTTTTGGTAATTCACTCATCCTGAGTGATCCTAAATTGTGTGTGGAAGGGTATGGGGGTGTTCGATGAGCACCAATTGCACCTGCCGCCTTATACAAGGCCTCAGCTTTTTCATAAGCATACGTTCGCATAGATACGTCATTTGCGTGATCGTCATAATTCACATTTGCGACTGGTAGGCCCCATTTATCTTTGCTACTATCGGAAAGGGTTATCCGGTTAGATGTCTGAGGCATGTCTTCACCAACAATCCACATGCCTGCAGTATTAGCATATGCATCCATCATTTCGGTGAAATCTTCTCCCCAAGCACCCGGTTCGATAAAGCTCGCTAGAAACGATGGACCAAGGGCGAGTGTTTCCATGTAATATCCGCCAACAAAACCACGCGAAGGATTATGTGGCTGTTCGTCAGCGATAATTCCCGCCATGGTCTCACCTCGATACATGTGTACCGGTTTTTCGAAACGCGCGTACATTGATCCTGTGAGGTGCCTCATATAATTACGGCCTACCTCTCCAGACGAATTAGCTAAACCATCAGGAAACATCGAGCTTGCACTCAGTAATAAAAGACGTGGTGATTCAATTGAGTTCCCAGCAACACAAACCACTTTCGCTGCCTGTCGGTGCAGATTTCCCTCGGCATCTAAATATAAGACTGCATCAGCCTTACCGGAAGAATTATGAGTGATCTGTACAGCATGGGAGTTGGCTCTCAACTCACACAGGCCTGTTTCTATCGCTCTAGGTATTTCTCGGACCAGAGTACTCCATTTTGATTTTTCCTTATCGCCTTGAAAATTAAAACCGTCTTGCACGGATGCAGGTCTTCCGTCGTATGGCTCTGCGTTTGTAGCATATGGTCCTGTAGCGTAACGCTTGTATCCTACTCGTTCTGCGCCGTTTGCAAAAACCTTATAGTTGTTGTTTGCAGGAAGAGGTGGTCGCCCATGTCTATGAGTAGATCCTAGTGCTTTCTCTGCTTTGTCGTAATATGGTTCCATCTCTTCTAAGCTTATTGGCCAGTCTAAAAGAGACGCGCCTTCTAATTTTCCATAAGTCGACAAAGCCTTAAATTCATAATCTTTAAATCTTGGCGTGGCTCCAGCCCAGTGTGTGGTGGTACCCCCGACCGCCTTTACTATCCATGCCGGTAAATCAGGAAAATCTTTTGCAACTCGCCATGAACCACTGGTGGCTCGGCCATCAAGCCAAGCCATTTGGCCAAAGGCTTCCCACTCATCGTTAACATAGTCTTCACTTGTCAGATGCGGACCAGCTTCTAGTAAAACACAGGGTATTCCTGCCTTTGTTAATTCATATGCCATGGTACCGCCACCAGCACCCGATCCAACAATTACAACTACTTCTTCGCTATTTTCAATTTTTTTCATGATTTCTCAGGCTCCTCATATTCGGTAATTCTTGGTTCTGGCAACCAATCAAGATCGTTAAAACCTCTGTTTACATAACCACCCAAATGGTGACTAGCACCCTCATAACCTAGTAGTTTCCAGACATCATGGTCGCTGTATAAAGCCACTAATCCAGGACCAGTAACAGCTGCAAAGAATGCATTGCCCTCGATACTTTTTAGATGCTTTGTGGCTCCTTTAGGATCCATTTTAGCGAAGCCAGCTATCGCTAACTCCCTAATACCTGTTTGGAGGGTTAGTTTTTGTGCCGGACTGGCTTCAGAGGCCGCTATTACTGCATCAGCTGCTTTTTGATATATTTCTGTTCCAAATGTTTGATGCGGGTACAAAACTCTCAACATTTCAATTAACATTTTTCGTTCTTCAGTATTTGTCTTAGTCGACTCAGGCATATTGCACTCCTTTAATCAAAGACTTCAAACATCAAAAATTTATGACGTTTATCTTTTTATGTTTTTTAATAGTTCTACTTGAACCGCCCAGCCCTCTGTAAAACTTCTATTTGATAGCCGTCTGGGTCAGCTACGAAGAAAAATTTAGCCACACTTTCTCCGTTGTTTTTGAAATCAACAAGTTTTCTGGGGTTTAATCCTGCGCTGGTAAAACGCTCATGCTCTGCTTCTACGTCTTCGACTGAGACAGCCACATGGCCGTAGCCGTCACCTAGGTCGTATGACTGGGTTTGCGATTTGTTAATTGTCAATTCCAACTCAAAGTCTGTCTCTGAATTACTAAGGTATACAAGTACGAAATCTTCAAATTCTAAGCGATCAGCAACTTCCAGTGAGAACGCTAATTTATAAAATTCTATAGACCTTTTTTCTTCAAGAACCCGGATCATAGAATGAATCATTTTCGCCATTTTACACCCTCTTTTTACAAAAAATAAAACGCTTAAATATAGTGCTGTTAAAAGTATTGCATTTAAACGTGTAGTTATAAATAATTAAGCAACGTATGTGCCATTTGTCGATGAAGGTATGAGTAGTAGTTAGTTTGTAGGTCTATGATAAAAACACTTATCTGCCGGACGGTAAATTATAAAGATCCTTTTATGGCTCTGGTACAAACGTTGCTTATAAATAACTAACCCATAAATAGTTGTTTATCACTTACCTGTGTTAATGTTCGGAGGGTTGTATGCGTTGTATTTACTTGATTGGGACCTTTGATACCAAAAGCGACGAATTGCTTTACCTTAAATCGATTATTGAAAGAAATGACTTAAGGGTATGCCTAGTGGATGTAGGCACCAGAAGCAGTCCTGTATTGGTTGATTTTTCAAACGAAACTGTGGCCTCGCACCATCAAGATGGCGCTCAGGTAGTCCTCGGGACGAATGATAGAGGTATCGCTGTAGAAAATATGTCAATTGCTTTGTGCAACTTCATGCAACATAGAGACGACATAAGTGGTGTAATTGGCATAGGCGGCAGTGGCGGCACGGCGCTAGTGGCCCCAATGATGCAAAGAATGCCTATAGGTATACCAAAGCTTTTAGTCTCGACAGTCGCTTCTGGAAGCGTGGAGGCTTATGTAGGGACTTCAGATATCTCAATGATGTACTCAGTTGTTGATTTTTTAGGATTGAATCCAATACTCAAGAAAATACTGAGAAATGCGGGAAATTCGATAGCCGGAATGGTTAAGGGCTTAAGCGATGAAATTGAAATTAATTCAGAAAAAAAATCGATAGGTTTAACAATGTTTGGCGTTACTACTACCTGCGTAGAAGCGTTGTGCCAGTCTTTTTCAGAAAGATTTAATTGTCTTGTTTTTCATGCGACTGGGACAGGGGGCCAATCTATGGAAAAACTTGCAGACTCCGGGCTGCTTGACGGAGTAATTGATATTACTACTACCGAAGTTTGTGATTATTTTTTTGATGGTGTTTTCCCTTGTTTACCGACTAGATTTGATGTTTTTGCTCAGACAAAATTGCCATACGTTGGTTCCGTTGGAGCCCTCGATATGATTAATTTTGGACCTAAATCTACCGTTCCCTCAAAATATAAATCTAGAAATTTGTATGTACATAATGCTCAAGTTACTTTGATGCGAACGAATGAATCGGAAAATCACAAAATGGGTTGCTGGATCGCAGAGAAATTGAACAAAATGGATGGCGAAGTTAGATTTTTGCTACCTTTGGCAGGAGTTTCTGCAATTGATGCACCCGGTCAGCCTTTCTACGATCCAACCGCGGACGCTGCATTGTTTAAGGCGATTGAAGATAATTTAATAATCACTGAAAAAAGAAAATTGATAAAAGTGGATTGCAATATTAATGACGTTGAGTTTGCATCAGCCGCTTTAGGAGAATTTAAAGAAGCCTTTGATAGCGTGGGGAATTAAATGAAAGAAGCGATTGTAAAAAGTTTGCAAAGCAAAATCGCATCGGGGAACCCCATTATAGGTGGTGGAGCAGGGATTGGCTTATCGGCGAAATGTGAAGAAGTTGGAGGCATCGATCTAATAGTTATTTATAACTCTGGAAAGTATCGTATGGCTGGTCGAGGCTCGCTTGCGGGGCTGCTAGCATATGGCAATGCTAATGAAATTGTTGTTGAAATGGCATCCGAAGTTCTGCCCTTAATCCGGTCTACACCGGTTCTTGCCGGTGTCAATGGAACAGACCCATTTCTGATGGTTGAACCATTTTTAAAAAAGCTAAAAACCCTTGGTTTTGCTGGCATACAAAACTTTCCAACGGTTGGTCTTATTGACGGAGTATTTCGAAAAAACCTTGAGGAAACTGGCATGAGTTATTCTCTTGAGGTTGATTTAGTCCGAGCTGCAAGTAAACACGGCCTACTCACAACTCCTTACGTGTTCTCGACTGACGATGCCATAAAAATGACAGAAGCCGGTGCTGACATCATAGTCCCACATATGGGGTTAACAACTGGTGGAGATATTGGAGCCGAAACAAGCTTAGTATTATCAGACTGCCCGGCCAAAATCGATACTTGGGCTGCAGCAGCGAGGAAAATAAATCCAGACGTTATAGTTTTGTGTCATGGCGGCCCGATTTCCAGCCCACAGGATGCTCAGTATGTTCTAGATAATTCTATTTTTTGTCATGGTTTCTATGGAGCAAGCTCAATGGAGCGGTTACCCACAGAAAAAGCTATCGTTGACCAAGTGAAAGCGTTCAGTAGTATAAAATTAAACTCTTATCATAAAGCAAACTAAAGTACGGGAGAAATAGAAATGTCGTGGATAGATTCCTCAATAATGAGCCGCAAAGCAGTTGCTCGTGGAGCTACAACTGGTGAGCATTATATATCCATAGAAGACCAGGGAGAATTCCATTATGTTTATGGCGGATATGTTGATCCTACAATTTCAATAGATCCTGGTAGTATTGTAACGGTAGAAACACACGATGCCTTCGAAGGTAAAATCAAAAGTGACTCCGATATACCATCGGAGCTTCTTAATTTCCCATATTTAAACCCTCAGTCCGGTCCAATATTTGTAAATGGTGCAGAGAAGGGAGATACATTAGCAGTTTATATTAAAAGTATAATTCCACGAGGTCCAGAACCTTCGGGCACAACTGTGCTGCTGCCCGAGTTTGGTGGTTTAGTTGCAACCTCAGACACAGCATTACTAAATGCGCCTTTGCCGGAGCGAGTGAAAAAGTTAAATGTAGATGTTGATTTGGGCGTTAAATGGAATGACAAAATTATGCTTCCATATGATCCATTTATCGGCACCATCGGAACATCGCCCGAAATAGAAGCAATTAGCTCTCTTGTTCCAGATTATTACGGTGGAAATATGGATTTACCAAACGTGCAACCAGGCTCGATAATATATCTACCTGTAAACTTAGAAGGTGCATTCCTTTACTTGGGAGACTGTCACGCCGTACAAGGAGATGGAGAATTGAGTGGTGTTGCGGTAGAGATGCCCTCCACCACTTCAATTCAAGTGGATCTTATAAAAAACTGGACGATCAAGACGCCACGTCTGGAGAATAAGGAATGTTACATGACAATTGGGTCGGCAAGGCCTATGGAAGATGCTGCCCGGCAGGCCTACAGGGAACTCGTTCGCTGGCTGGCGGCAGACTTTGGTTTTGAAGAATTAGATGCTTATATGTTTCTTTCCCAAGCAGGTAGACTTCGAGTAGGTAATATGGTTGATCCAAAATATACCTTAGGGGCGTCAGTTCTGAAATCGCTAGTCGGGCTGTCAAAATAGATTATCTAAACGACATTAAACTGAAGAAAATGGTATCCGACTTGCGGCAGTTGTTCTAGGTTCTCTGCTCTTCCTAACCATGATCGCAAATCAAATCTGGATTGGTTATTTTGCATCATTAAAAGAAAAGGAAAATAAGAATGGCAATAGATATTAACTGCGATATGGGCGAAAGCTTCGGTCTATATAAATTTGGCGATGATGAGAGGATCATGCCGCTTATAGATGAAGCAAATATCGCCTGTGGATTTCATGGATCAGACCCAAACCACATGAGAGTGACAGTGGAACTTGCTAAAAAATATGGTAAGAGGGTTGGTGCCCATTTCTCACTACCAGATTTGGCTGGCTTTGGCCGTCGCGAAATGAAAATCGACCGTGACGAAATGACAAACATTGTTATCTATCAAGTAGGTGCTTTGAACGAGTTTCTCAAAATTGCAGGAATGTCGCTTTCACATTTAAAGCCGCACGGCTCACTATATGGGATGGCTGCAAAACAGGAACACATTGCGCATGCTATCTGTGATGCAACAGAACACTTGAACATACCAATTTATGGTTTGGCAGGGACTCTGCACGAAGAAATATATACCCAACGAGGTTTGGAATTCAGGGCCGAATACTTCGCAGATCTTGATTATGATGACAATGGCGGCTTGATTATAACGCGAGAGCACCCAGCACAAGACCCTAAAGCAGTACTTGAAAAAACAATTCGAGCAGTTCGCGATGGCTACGTTATCAGTGCTTCTGGAGTTGAAAATCCTGTCCGTGCACAAACGATTTGTATCCACTCGGACACACCAAATGTTTTGGAGGTTGTGCAAGCAGTCAAACAAGCTTTGGCGGAAATTTCTTTCGAAGACTAGTACCCATCCGTAAAAAACTAATGGAGCTTAACATGGCTAAAATTGAAATCCGTTCCCAACTGCCAGGCGTCTTTTACCGTAAACCCTCACCAGATGAGCCTACCTTTAAAGAAGTAGGCGACACGGTTAAGGCTGGTGATGCCATCGGGCTCGTAGAGGTCATGAAAACATTTCAGCAAATCAATGCAGACGCTGCTGGCATAATCGTTTCTTTTGAAGTCGAAGACTCAGATGTGATTTCGCCTGGCCAGGTTTTGGCCGTGATCGAAGGTTGATCGGTTAAAGTTATGTCAATCACTAAACTACTCATTGCCAATCGGGGCGAAATTGCAGTTCGGATTATCCGCGCTGCAAATGAACTCGGTATCAAAACTGTTCAAGTCTATAGTCAAGCTGACGCCACGTCCTTGGCTGTTGAAATGGCAGATGAATTTGTCGAAATTGGTCCAGCTTCTGCTGCAAAATCTTATCTGAATGTGGAGGCCGTCTTGAAGGCTGCAAAAGATACAGGCGCTGATGCTGTCCACCCTGGTTACGGTTTTTTGGCTGAGAATGCAGAATTTGCCGATGCTGTTGAAGCTGCTGGTATGATATTTGTTGGACCAACCGGACAAATGATCCGCTCTATGGGTGACAAAGCTTCAGCTCGCAAGGTTGCGGAAAGTGCAAATGTGCCTACTGTTCCTGGTAGTGATGGTATAATTGAAGATTTGGACGTGGCTCAAGAGCTTGCTGCTTCGGTCGGTTACCCCGTTATGATCAAAGCTACCGCGGGTGGTGGCGGTCGAGGCATTCGTGTTGCTGAAAATGCAGAGGAATTAGCAACGCTTGCTACTCAAGCATCAGCTGAGGCGAAAGCGGCATTCGCTGACGGTGGACTTTACCTTGAAAAGGTTATTGATAATGCCCGTCATATTGAAGTGCAAATCTTGGGTGACGGTAAAAATTTTGTTCATTGCTACGAACGTGAATGCTCTATTCAACGCCGTCGTCAAAAGGTTTGGGAAGAGGCACCTTCAACCGCTCTTTCAGAAGAGGTGCGTGAAAAGCTTTGTGCGTCTGCAGTAGCACTTGCGGCGGCCGTAAACTATCGCGGCGCTGGCACCGTCGAATATCTCTATGATGAAACATCTGACGACTTTTATTTCATCGAGATGAACACCAGAATTCAGGTTGAACATCCGGTAACCGAAGCCATTGTAGGAATCGATCTTCTAGCAGAAATGATAAAGATCGCTGGAGGTGAACACCTATCGTTTTCACAAGATGATATTGTCGTGCGCGGTCATGCAATCGAGGTACGCATCAACGCAGAGGATCCAGCCAATAAATTTATGCCGTCCCTAGGAATTGTTGGTGACATGAGATCCCCAGGAGGTCCAGGCGTCCGCTTCGATCATTTCCTTTATCAAGGATATCAAATTTCACCTTTCTACGACTCACTTTTGGGCAAACTGATTATCCATGCCGATACCCGCGAAGGGGCAATCAATCGTTTAACCCGAGCAGTCAAAGAGTTAAAACTAGGAGAGCTCAAAACAACTGCTCCTCTCTTTCTCTTGCTGGCAGATGACCCCGATGTTAAGGCGGGTGCTGTGCATAACAACTGGTTGGAGCAATGGCTTGAAAACAATATTGGAAAACTCACTCAATAGGAAGGAAGTTAATCATGACCTCAAGATATACCTTTGGAGGCGATGAGCACATTCTTGTTGAAATAGATGAAGAGATGTCGCTAGAAGCCTTCTTTAAATCACTGTCGATGACCAATGCAGTTAGAGATGCTGCTATCAAAGGGGTAACAGAAATCTGTCCGGCCAACGCGTCGTATCAGATCAAATTTGACCCCGATATCATTCACCCGGATGATTTGATGTCAGAGCTCAAGAGCATGGACAAAAGTGATAGTCAGGGAGAGTCGAAGCTCAATACCCGCATTATCGAAGTCCCTGTCTATTATCAGGACCCATGGACCCACGAAACTGTCATGCGTTTCCGTGAGCGGCACCAAGATCCAGATTCTACCGATATCGAATATGCTGCAAAAATCAACGGATACGAAAGTGTTGATGATTTCATAAAAGCACATTCAGGGTCGCCTTGGTTTGTGGGTATGGTTGGTTTCGTAGCTGGTTTACCCTTCCTATATCAAATGGTTGACCGTGACCGTCAGATCCAAGTTCCTAAATATTTGACCCCGCGTACCGATACACCGAAACAAACGATTGGTTTTGGTGGCTCATTTTCAAGCATCTACTCTGTACGGGGAGCAGGAGGGTACCAAATGTTTGGTATCACTCCAATGACGATCTACGATTCATCTCAGCAAACCTCATACCTTAAGGACTTCATGGTGTTCTTTAAGCCAGGAGATATCGTCAAATGGAAGCCGATCAATCGCGAAGAATACGACCAAATCCTGGCTAAAGTCGAAGCAGGCACATATCAGCCAAAAATCAGAGAAGTAACCTTTGATCTCGAAGCCTTTAATCAGGATATCGATGCTACCAACGCTAAATTATTGGAGACTCTAAATGCCAGTTAAAGTCAAAAACAAAGGGCTCGCAACGAGCATTCAAGATATGGGACGACCTGGGTATTTCCATCTCGGCATTCCAATTAGCGGAGCCATGGATCGCTTTTCCTTGAGAGTTGCCAACATGTTGGTTGGCAATGATGAGAGTGCCGCTGGTCTGGAAGCAGTCTTCATGGGGCCTGAACTTGAGTTTACTGAGGACGCAATTATTGCCGTAACTGGTGGCGAACTTCCTCCTAAGATCGATGGAGAAGTCAAAGAAACTTGGACGACCATGCGTATCAAAGCCGGACAGACACTCAGCTTTGACTATATTCGACATGGTGCACGGGCCTATATCGCCATTGCTGGTGGTATTGATACCCCACAATCTCTTGGCAGTCGCTCAACCTACGCGATTGGGGCATTGGGAGGTATTGATGGTCGGGTCATTGAGAATGGTGATGAGCTTCCCATTGGCTCAATTTCTACGAACATGAGTGAAGGAACAAGCGTGCCAAAAGTGCTTCGTCGGGGTCCCGGAAGTCCTGCTGAACTGAGAGTTCTACCTGGACTTTATTGGCATCGAATTACACATGAAGCAGGAGAAAGATTCTTCCAAGAAACCTGGAAAGTTGCCAGTGAAGCAGACCGAATGGGTTATCGCTTCAAAGGTGGTTCACCGCTTGAATTTGTGGAGCGAAAACAACCGTTCAGTGCTGGATCAGATCCATCCAATATCACGGATGCACCATATGCATACGGTTCCATTCAGGTTCCAGGCGGAACGGAACCAATTGTCCTGCACCGCGATGCTGTTTCAGGTGGTGGCTTTTTCACACTGGGAACTGTGATTTCTGCAGACATGGATCTCATTGGCCAGCTTCAACCAAACATCGAAACCAAATTTGTCAAGGTAAATATGCAAACAGCTTTGTCTGCGCGCAAAGAACGCGCAGTAATGTTGGATAGTATCCGGCAAGCAGTTGCATAACCCTCTCAAACTTCAGGAGAAAATTAATGATCAAACTTACAAAGCAGAGATGTATTACCAATTCGATCTATTGACCTCTCATCCGCAATGACATTTATAAGAATTTGAATACTTAAAAGTGTTCCGCACACAGTCGCAAAGTGAAGTAGCACAAAACCAGGTTAGTCTGTTCCATCAAATCTACGCTGTCATCCAATTCAGCCAGAATATCAACAGTTGCGCCCCGCCAAAGTGAACCATAAAGCTTGCCATAATCCGCCTAAGCCCACTGGTCAGATAAAACCGTCAAGATCGGATATTGGGGCATATATACCTAGTTTAAGATTGCGATCGACAATCTCTCAGGTCAGGCTTGTATCCGATACCCTGGTAGAGGGGTGGCACTTGCAGCGGCTATCCTGTTTACTGACCAGATTGCTGACCATTTCACTCCTTATTTCGGTACATTTAGGTCTGCTGCTATCAATGAAACCAGAGTGTAAGCTAAATTCTGGAGGATTGGATAGGAATACAACCCACACCTCTTCCTACATAATAATCTATCTAAATGCATTAGATCGCACATGGTGTATTACTTAGAGATAATCTATCAAGTATCAAAATGATCCTCGCCTACCCAGAAGCCAAATAAAAAATACCCCTCCTATAAGCCCAGTAACGATACCAATTGGCATATCCTCAGGTGCCATCAAGGTTCGAGCTAAAATGTCTGCCCAGAGAAGAAATATTGCGCCAATTAGAGCTGATGCCAGAAGAACTCTAGTATAGTCGCCACCTACAAGCATTCGAGCAATATGTGGAACCATAAGACCTACAAATCCAATAATGCCAGAAAATGCGACCATTACACCAGTGATCAAAGCACCATTTATAAAAACGGCGAGACGAAACTTGGCCACAGATATTCCCAAGGTGGCGG
>CAJWEI010000038.1 GCA_913031285.1 uncultured Alphaproteobacteria bacterium
TGGACTTATATGCCGCATAGGTGGTCGAATTATCGACGCTAACGAGCTCTACCCAATACTTTTTTTATTTCCCTGTATTCTCCATGACTTTAAAGCTTACTGTAAAGCAAGGATAGCGTTGAAAGCTCTTCCTGCAAGCCAAACGGCGGATTTAATATAAAAAGTACTGATCCCGTCATACCATCATTTTTTTGCTGGTGGAAATGATACTTTGTGCCTGACACTTAAAGTAAATTTAGCCTCGAGGTGGCTTAGCATCTCTAAATGCAACGGTTTTTACAGAACAGAATACCACAAGACCTGAATACAAACTTACAGATGCGTGAAATATGTTCCATAAAGTCCAGGATTTTTTGATAATCAATTTTCATTTCGTAACTTGGGTCAATTAATATAACACCGCGGCGTGGGGTTGGAGGGCAGATTGATTTGGCCATTTCAAAACCATCCTGAATGTAAACATTGGCGCAATCCCGCATTTCTCTTCTCAATGTGACACTTTCCTGAGGGTGCAGCTCGGACAAATGGAGACTATCTATGGCATGTAAAAGGCGCCCTGCTAGTGCAGGCGAGCCTGGATATGCATCTGGGCCCTGTATTTGGCGCGTCTGGTCTTCAACACGCCTGTAAGGATGGTTTGTTGTAAACCATGACTTTCCTTCAACCGCCAAAAACCCTTCTTGGGATTCGCTGGTTTTTTGTGCAGCTGTATCGTTAAGATTATAGAGTGCCCTCCCGGCGTGGGTCTCCATATATGCAACGGGTTTCGGTTTAAGAGTTAAATAGTCTAACAGCACGGCGAGTACTGCGTGTTTATGGAAATCGGCCCAATTTGCTGCGTGCTATATATGTTGATAAGAAAGCATGTTTATGTGCTAAGTTTGGAATTGGAAAAAGGCAATATTAGCAGGCCGTAAATATCGAGCAGAAATTGCATAGTTGTCTAATTTAAAAGAACCATCTTACTTAAAAGCTCAGACGAGCCGTGAATTGTCTTTAGCGGCGCGTATGAAATCTTTGAACAAGGGGTGTGGATCAAAAGGTTTGGATTTTAACTCAGGATGAAATTGCACCCCGATAAACCAAGGATGATCCGACCATTCAACTATCTCGGGCAACCGACCATCGGGCGACATACCGGAAAAACGAAGACCTACTTTTTCCAATTGGTCGCGGTATTTGATGTCTACTTCATAACGGTGGCGGTGGCGCTCATCGATCGAACCCGTTCCATAGACCTCAGCAACTTTTGAGCCTTCTATTAGCTGCGCGTCATATGCGCCGAGCCGCATAGTACCGCCCTTGTCATCGCCAACTCTGCGCGATACCTTATAGTTGCCCTGGACCCATTCTTTAAGATGATAAACAACAGGCTCAAAGCGGCGCTGGCCCACTTCGTGGTCAAACTCTTCTGATCCTGCATCTTTAACACCAATCACATTTCTTGCTGCTTCAATCACAGCCATTTGCATTCCTAGACAAATACCAAGATAGGGGACTTTACGTTCGCGGGCAAAAGTGGCCGCTTTGATTTTACCTTCAGTGCCTCTTTCGCCAAAACCTCCAGGGACAAGAATGGCGTGAAAGCCTTGTAAATATGGGGCTGCATCTTCTCTCTCAAAGATTTCGGCATCGACCCATTCTACATTTACGCAGACCCGATTTGCCATACCACCATGTGTGAGAGCTTCTGCAATTGATTTATAAGCGTCTTCGAGCTGCGTATATTTTCCCACGATCGCCACTTTCACATGGCCTTCAGGATTATAAACGCGATCGGCCACATCCTCCCATTGACGCAAATCAGGCTTTGGTACCGGAGCGATCCCAAACGCATCCAGAACTGCTTGATCAAGACCTTCTTTGTGATAAGCTAATGGAGCTTCATAAATTGATTTCAAATCCTGTGCAGTGATAACACTATCCGCGCGAACATTACAGAAAAGCGCTAGCTTTTCGCGTTCCTTTTCAGGTATAATCCCTTCAGAGCGACACACTAAAATATCCGGCGTCAAGCCAATGGATCGTAGTTCCTTTACGCTGTGCTGCGTTGGCTTAGTCTTGAGTTCGCCGCTGGCCTTAATAAAAGGTAGCAAGGTTAGATGAACGAAAATACATTGTCCTCTTGATTTATCCTGTGAAAATTGGCGAATTGCTTCAAAGAAGGGAAGGCCTTCAATGTCGCCAACTGTTCCCCCAATTTCACAGAGCATAAAGTCGACTTCCTCTTCACCGATTGCAATAAATTCTTTTATCTCGTTTGTGACATGCGGAATTACTTGAATGGTTTTCCCTAAATAATCGCCCCGGCGTTCTTTTTCGAGAACTGTGGAGTAAATTCTTCCCGATGAGACTGAGTCGGTTTTACGGGCAGCGACACCCGTAAAACGCTCATAATGTCCCAGATCTAGATCAGTTTCTGCACCATCGTCGGTGACGAATACTTCGCCATGTTCAAATGGACTCATCGTTCCCGGATCAACATTCAAATAGGGATCTAGCTTCCGCAGTCTTACCGAGTATCCTCGTGCTTGCAATAACGCCCCTAAAGCCGCGGAAGCGAGCCCCTTGCCAAGTGAAGAAACAACACCACCAGTAATAAAAACAAATTTGGCCAAGTTCAGACATGCTCCCATGAAGCGGGCTTTATTGGCCCAGGTTTACGGATAATAAGAAACGAAAATTTCACAACTTCACGGGAGTTAACCAGTAAAGGATTCGAAAGGTTAATGCAACACAGCCTCAATATGGTGTTGCAGGCTTCTTTGTATGACCGATAAGTAGTGGCTTAGTCAGCACTTGGAACAAGAGGAGCAGCGTCTTCTTCTGTTGGTGGTAGTACCAGTTCAACGTCTGGAAGTAACGGGGTTGTACCCTCTTCAATCGTATTTGTTGTCGCCAGACGGTCAACAACCGAAGACCCCGCCGTATTGTTAGCTGCGATTATTGTCAGGCTTAAGGATGTAATGATAAAGCCTGTAGCAAGGATCCATGTGACCTTTGACAATGCTGAGGCCGCACTTCTGCCCGACATAACGCCATCACCGCCACCACCCCCGCCGAGACCTAAGCCACCTCCTTCAGAGCGCTGCAAGAGAACTACACTGACAAGCGATAACGCCAATAATAAGTGGATTGTTAAAACAACGTTTTCCATTAGACCCCGCAAATACCGTAGATGAGTTGCTAGATAAAAGAGTTTGGGCTTAGGAGCAAGGGGCAATGCAGGTTGACTGTTACCACGAAGCATAGCAACTTACATTTATGCCGGACGACGTTCATGATTCGAAGCACGCACACAGTGTTTTACCTTCTGATCCCACTTTGCGGGTAAAGGCGCTTGAAACGCTTTTAATACGCAAAGGCTTGATTGATCCGACTGCACTTGATGCGATTATAGACACTTACCAGAATAAAATTGGTCCCAAGAATGGTGCAAAAGTTATTGCACGTGCGTGGTCAGATTTGGCCTTTTACGATCGCTTGATTTCTGACGCCACCGGAGCAGTAGCTGATCTGGGCTTTCACGGTCGACAAGGCGAACATATAATTGCTTTGCAAAATACTAATGAAATTCACAATATGGTCGTATGCACTTTATGCAGCTGTTATCCTTGGCCGCTTTTGGGCATTCCTCCAACCTGGTATAAGTCTGATGCGTATCGCGCGCGCACCGTACGCGAACCGCGCAAAGTCTTAGCTGAGTTTGGAGTTGCGCTGCCAAGCGAGACATCTGTCCGAGTATGGGATTCGACAGCAGAGCTTCGATACCTCGTAGTACCTCAGAGACCTAAGGGCACAAAAGGTTGGAGGGAAGAACAGCTCGCTGCGCTGATAACGCGTGACAGCATGATTGGCACTGGATTTCCAAAGGACGCGCAATGAGCCGCGTTCATGATATGGGAGGACGCTTTGGCGATGGGGCGGTTGTACCTGATTTCGGGGACGAAGCTGTATTTAAAAAAAAATGGCACGGGCGTGCTTTGGCTGTTACTTTGGCAGCCGGTTTCTTAGGTCAATGGAACCTTGATGAGTCGCGTCATTCTAGGGAAAATCTAAGCCCTGATGACTATTCGAAATTTTCATATTACGAGAAATGGATATCAGCCCTTGCTAATATGCTAGTTGCAAAAGACATTGTAAGCGTTGAAGACTTACAATGTCTTCAGGGAGAGCGCGCTTTAGGCAGCCTGTGCGAGCGGATCTTTAGAGTTGAGAATGTGGCAAGTGGCCTTTCAAAGGGTGGTTCGACACTCAGGGAAAGCGCCGTCGCCCAGCTATATATGACTGGCAATCTGGTAAAGACCAAGCTTGCAGAAAATAGATCCCTGTCTGGTGGGCACACACGACTTCCAATCTATGCCTCGCAAAAGGTAGGTAAAATTGTTAGTTTTCATGGCAGCCATGTTTTTCCTGATGCTCATGCACATGGTGCTGGAGAAGCACCGGAACCTCTTTATACAGTTGCATTTAAAGCTGCTACGCTTTGGGAACATCCTGAAAATTCCTCTGATCTGGTCATGCTAGATCTGTGGCAAAGTTATCTGGAACCGTTTTGACTGTGCTGCTTCCTGAACCGGTTTTTGAAGAGGTCTGGCACGGCCAATTGTTCGCATTGACTGTCCTTTTAAATGAGGCCGGACATTTTTCATGGGCAGACTGGGCAAAAAAATTTGGCATTTCGCTAAAAAAACATGGTTTTGATCGTGAACTGAATGGTGGCGAAGATTACTTTACAGCTTGGCTTGATGCGTTGGAGGGGTTTTTGACTGAAACTAATATGACTGGCCAAAAAGATTTGGTTTTGATCAAAGAAGCCTGGAAAACAGCTTATTTAAGCACACCTCATGGAGCACCAGTATCGTTAAAGTAAAAATTTAGGCTATATTAATCATTTCGAACTTCCCTCTCCTATTCTACACCGCTATACGAACTTGGATTTGACGCTAATTTGAAAGGTCGGTCATGGCAAATGTTGTCGTTGTAGGTGCCCAGTGGGGTGACGAAGGAAAAGGCAAACTGGTTGACTGGCTCAGTGATCGGGCCGAAGTGATCGTGCGCTTTCAGGGTGGACATAATGCCGGACACACTCTCGTTATTGACAAAGAAGTTTACAAGTTATCGCTGCTGCCTTCTGGTATTGTTCGCGGTGGCAAGCTTTCTGTGATTGGCAATGGCGTAGTTTTGGATCCTTGGCATCTGAAAGAAGAAATTGCCATGCTGCGCAAACAAGGTGTTGAGATTTCTCCAAGTAATTTGATGGTTGCGGAAAATACTCCTTTGATTCTGCCGGTCCATGTGGAAGCTGACCATGCCCGAGAGGCGCTCAACAGCGTTACAAAGATTGGAACAACAGGAAGGGGTATCGGACCGGCTTATGAAGACAAAGTTGGCCGCCGAGCGATCCGGGTCTCTGATCTTGCCGACCCTGAAACACTTTCGGATCGGGTTGAGCGCCTACTTTTGCATCACGATCCCTTACGCCGTGGTCTTGGCCTTGAGCCTGTTGACCGTGAATCTTTAATTGCAAAATTGAGTGCTATTGCGCCTTTTGTACTTCAATTTTCAGCGCCCGTTTGGAAAGTCTTGTCTGAGAAACGCAAATCTGGAAGTCTTATTCTATTTGAGGGAGCCCAAGGCAGCTTACTGGATATTGATTTTGGCACGTACCCTTTTGTAACATCATCTAATGTGATCGCAGGCCAAGCGGCAACTGGTTCCGGTCTTGGGCCAGGCGCAATTGATTTTGTTTTAGGGATTGTCAAAGCTTATACAACACGTGTGGGCGAGGGGCCGTTCCCTACTGAGCTTCACGATGCAGATGGCCAGAGACTGGGAGAGCGCGGACATGAATTCGGCGTTGTGACTGGTCGTAAAAGAAGGTGTGGCTGGTTTGACGCGGCACTATTACGCCAGACATGTGCAACTTCTGGAATGAATGGGATTGCTTTGACCAAGCTCGATGTGCTGGATGGATTTGAGACTTTGAAAATCTGTGTTGGATATGAACTTGATGGAGAAGAACTCAGCTATTTGCCGTTCGCAGCCGATCAGCAGGCGCGTTGCATGCCAATCTATGAAGAAATGAGTGGATGGTCTGAAAGTACAGAGGGCGCAAGAAGTTGGGCTGAGTTACCAGCTAACGCTATCAAATATGTGCGCCGGATTGAGGAATTGATTGATTGCTCAGTCGCCCTAGTTTCTACCTCACCCGAGAGAGATGATACGATTTTAGTAACAGACCCTTTCGCAGATTAAAGTTTTTAGCACTTAAGTGGGGGAGAGAGTTGAATGATCCTAAGTTACAAAAGTCGTAGACGATTGTCGCTCTTAATTCTAGTAGTCGGCTTACCAGTATATGCTGTTGCTAGCATAAGCTTGATTGCTCAGTTTGATAGGCCCTCAATTTTATTAGAATTATTTGTTTATTTTCTCCTTGGAGTGTTGTGGGCATTGCCGTTCAGGTATATTTTCAAAGGGATTGGTCAGGCTGATCCAGATAAAAAATAGCCTGAAACCTGCCCTTTAGCCAACTTTCCAATCTTAAAATAGGTATCCTAATAGCTGAGGCCCTTTTTTTATTATCGTGAAGATTTTCATGTCAGTTATGACTTTTAATGAATGTTATAATAAGTTCGTTCTTGCGTATGGTATCTAATTAAATAAAAAAAGCGCTTCCATTGTCCAGGCAAGAGTTTGCTATCATTAATGGGGGCCTTTCCGGATGAGATTAAAAAAAGAGATCTATTATGCGAATGTCAATTTATTGGTTCATAAATGGGCGCATTTGCTATTAAAGGTAGGGATGGTCAAAGCTATCGCACTCTTCTTTGACAGGAACCTAACACTCTCATTTTTTCTATAACGGCTAAGACTTTCCCCTGAAAATTGCAAATGTTTCTAACCAGCCCTATGCAGCACCTCTAATACAAATGATACCACATCATCCGAGTGCGTCGAAACGTCAATATCATTCCATACGCCAAGAATTTTCCTATCTACATCTATTAAAAAAGTAATTCGGACAGGAATTTTTTCGTAAGGCGGCGGACTTTGCAACAAGCCAAAAGACTCGCAAACCTTTGATTCCTCATCGAATAGAAGGTGAAAAGGAATATGCTGATCATATCTAAATTTACTGTGCGCCTCAAGAGTGTCGGGCGATACACCAATAATATCCAAACCCATTTCTATTATCGAGCTATACACCGCAGAGAAGCCCTTCGCTTCAATTGTGCACGACTCAGTTCCATCCGCTGGATAGAAATAAAGGATAGTTTTTTTAGCTATTTTTGAAGTGGAAAAGAGGCTCCCATCTGTTGAGTAAAGTTGGAACTCCGGAATCTCTTCACCGATTTTTAGCATAGTAGATGCAGATGCTGAAGGCCTATACTCACCACCTACCTCTCTTTCTTCACTAGTCTCAAGTTTTGCAGGTTCCTTTTTAGCGATACCATGACGATCATGGTAATCCTGAGTAATGTTTTTTGGGGGAACAAGATCAACATTCTGGTTGTTATTTTCTATCAAATTATTTGGGCTGGCACGCTTTGGATTAGCCATAGTATAGCCGTTGGGGCTTTTAAGATATGAATTATTTAAACCGTAGCAGAATTTTATTCGCCCAGAAATTATCCAAGCTTTTGGAAACCACTCAATTGCCGTAGTGCTATTTTCTTTAAGACTATTTCCTTGTATTCCCAAATGATCATCTAAAAACCCCACTGCTTCTCCTTGATATATTACATTTTCAGAAACGCCCATTTTGCTTTCTTCAAAAACAACACAAGGCCTTCCTTTTGGATCAAACTCTGATGTCATCTCACTTGCTCCACGGACAGAATAATTAGTTTTCATGAAAGAGTTTACCGGTTGAAGGTTTTTTGCAAGCCCAAACCCAATATTGTAGGTCTAAAAGCTTGGAAACCATTTAGCTGTAGGCGCTCGCACCTGAGGGATTTAGAAGAACTCGCAAGGCTCTTGGTAAAAATCATCTACTATCCACACTATTCGTCTTGCAAGGTTCTCATCTCAAAAAGTAATTTCAACCAGACAGTACCTTTACGGACAAGCTCTCTTCAAATATCGTTTGAATAGGATTAAAATCTTGCTGATAAAAAATATTATTTCAGGACTACGAAAGTACATTTTAACGAAAATTAAGGAAATTTGCGATTATTGAGCCTATCATTTCCAATGCAAAACCAATTACGCTGGTTGGCGCGGCGCCTTTGACACGGGGAACCTTAGAAATGGCTCTCAATCTAGCGCCAGTCAGCGTAGCGGCTGATGGAGGGGCTGGCCCTCTTTTGGCGCATGGCAGTAATCCGATCGCAGTGATTGGAGATATGGACTCAATACCAAAAGATCTGGTTGGCCGTATTGCTAAAGAGCGTTTCCATGCTGTTGTAGAGCAGGACAGTACTGATTTTGAAAAATGTCTTCAAAGGATTTCTGCCCCAATGGTTGTTGGAGTTGGATTTCTGGGTGCGCGTCTTGACCATCAGATGGCGACTCAAACAAGCCTAGTTTACTATTCTCACATAAAGTGCTTGTTGTTGGGAGAATTTGAACTGGTGTTTGTTGTCCCGCCGGACTTTTCTATCAATCTTCCCATAAATACTCGAGTATCTTTATTCCCCATGGGAGAAGTTATGATGCAATCTCGTGGTTTGAAATGGAGCACTGACGGATTGAAATTTGCCCCAGACGCTCAGATCGGCACCTCCAACCTATCAACTGGTCCCGTATTTTTGAAGCCGTCTAAGCCCAAAATGCTTGCTATTCTGCCAGTAACCCTTGCTAAGCTGGTTTTTACCTCATTGAAGTATGCTAAGCGATGGTAACTTCTTAAAGAGCGCTATTTACTCCCACCGCCATTTTGTTGCAATATCCAGCGTGGCCATGGTGTTAGGCACTTGTTGAAATTTGTGCCAACTTGCAAATGTTACGTTCGGAGTTTTCAAACATCAAAGATACGCATGCAAACCATCTAGTAAATATCGCTTGGGAATTTTTCCATTATGGCTAATATTTACTTTTCAATGACGTTAAGAAATAGCAAATGGGTTGCTAACAATTGGGCACATTAACGGCTAGTCCACCCAAAGATGTTTCTTTGTAGCGCTCACTCATATCAATCCCGGTCTGACGCAGTGTTTCTATACAGGCGTCAAGCGGTACGAGGTGCGTCCCGTCGCCTCTAAGTGCGAGGCTTGCAGCTGAGACTGCTTTAATAGCTCCTAGGCCATTGCGCTCAATGCAGGGCACTTGAACAAGACCTTTTACTGGATCACAGGTCATTCCTAAATGATGTTCCAGTGCAATCTCGGCGGCATTTTCGATTTGTTTAGGCGAACCGCCCAACACCGAGCAGAGACCTGCGGCTGCCATTGCGCTCGCGCCGCCTACTTCTGCCTGGCAGCCCGCCTCGGCACCGCTAATTGAGGCGTTGAACTTGACTAGTCCACCGATCGCTGAGGCAGTCAGCAAAAATTGCTCAATGCGTTTGAATGATGCGCCCGGCACGTGGTCAAGATAATAACGCAACACTGCGGGAACAACGCCAGCTGCTCCGTTTGTCGGTGCTGTCACGACCCGGCCACCGGCTGCATTTTCTTCATTTACTGCCATAGCATAAACACACATCCAATCATTTATGGTATGAGGCGCGACTAGATTTTTGCCGCGCTCAGCTATCAAGGCTTCGTATATGCCTTTGGCCCGCCGCTTGACGTTTAAACCGCCTGGTAAATTTCCTTCCTGAACCAGACCGCGTTCGATACAATCTGACATTACTTCCCAAATGCGGGCAATGCCGCTTGTTACTTGGTCCTGGCTGCTATGCGATAATTCGTTAGATCTTTTCATTTGGGCAATAGATTTGCCTGATGTTTCTGCCATACGAAGCATTTCTTCGGCGGTTGCAAAAGGGTATGGAACACCTGCCCTGTTTTCAGAGTCGTCTTGAAGGGATAGTTCATGTTCATCTAAAACAAACCCACCTCCTATCGAATAGTAAGTTTCTTGCAGGACAACATCGCCTTGAGCATCCGTTGCCATCAGGATCATACCGTTAGCATGCCCAGGTAGATTAGGACCAAAATCGAACCTCAGGTCGTCTTTGGGGTTGAATTTTAAAGCCGGCAGATTGGGAGGGCTGATCACATGGCGGTCTCTGATAGATTCAATTGTCTTTTCCGCATTCGCATGGTCATATGTTTCTGGCAGGAAACCTGCCAAACCAAGAATTGTAGCTCGATCCGTCGCATGCCCTATTCCTGTAAAAGCAAGAGATCCGTGTAGGCTGCCCTTTACGCCGCAAAATGTGAATGGAGACGCTCGCATCAAGTCAAGGAAACGCGCTGCTGCAACCATTGGTCCCATTGTGTGCGAAGAAGATGGACCAATCCCAACTTTGAACATCTCAAAAACGGATAAAAACATCAGGTTTTAAAGCCTTTTGAGGGAATTGAATAACAGAGTTCCTTTAAGAAAGCTCGTCCTAGTCTTCCTGCTAGTGCCACTTGCACCATGATTGGCCTAGCCTCCCGAATTAGGTAAAGTTCCCGAATCCTTGGTTAAAGGTGAGGGTCTTACATTTGAGTACGGAACTAGTATAAGGTGCTATATAAAGCAAGTAGGCGGTAGGACTTAAGTGTAAAATATTTGGTGAGTTTAGTGTTGCAAAATGGGCTCTGCTGACAGCTTATATTCGTTAACATCAATGATAGATAAAAGATGCTTGAAAGCCGTCATAGCCATTCCAAAAAATCAGATTGATTTGAGTTAATTTGGAATTAAGCCAAAATCTGGTCTTGGCCCTCTCGCGCAATTTAAAATTGCATTGTATAAGCGCAATTAATAGTTGGAGATTGTGAAATGGCACAAATGCTCTCAGGGTCAGAACGGGCCAAATTTACTGCAGCCAAGCTTGCAACGGATTACGTTGTAAGTGGAATGAGGGTTGGGCTGGGCACTGGCAGTACTGCTGCATGGCTGGTAAGGCAGCTTGGCGCCATGGTGACCAATGATGGCCTTGATATTGTGGCTGTTCCAACATCTGCACGTACTGCTGAATTAGCAATTAATCTTGGAATTAAAATTGTCACGTTGGACGAAGTAGGATGGCTTGATATTACTGTTGATGGTGCTGATGAGTTCGATCGTCATTTCAATCTCATTAAAGGCGGTGGGGGAGCGCTTTTGTGGGAGAAGATCGTTGCGCGAGCAAGCAGCAAAATGATCGTTATCGCGGATAAGGCAAAAGATGTTGCAACGCTTGGTGATTTCGCTCTACCAATCGAAGTAATTCCCTTTGGTTTGCAAACGACGAAAGCTCTGATCGAGGCTAAATTAAAAGATCACGGATTTAAGGCCCTTGATGTCCAGCTAAGACAAAGAGATGGGGTTGTGTTTACCACAGACGAGGGTAACCATATTATTGATACTCGACTGGGTATGGTTACTAAACCCCAAGATTTGGCAGTGGATTTGAATTCTATTCCTGGAGTTGTTGAGAATGGCTTTTTCATTGATATTTGTGAAACTGTGATTATTGGCCACGAAACTGGAAATGCTGAGGTCCGGACTTTGGTCGATGGCAAAACCGTTACGGCAACAAAACAGGTCGCTATGAACCGATACTCTGATTTTGGATAATTAAAATGTCTTTTGATTATGATCTATTTGTAATTGGAGGTGGTTCTGGAGGCGTACGCGCAGCGCGTGTTGCATCCTCTGAAACTGGTATCAGAGTTGGCTTGGCGGAAATGGATCGCTATGGCGGTACTTGTGTAATAAGGGGCTGTGTGCCAAAGAAGCTTATGGTTTTTGCCAGTGACGTCGCGCATTCGTTGCCGGAAGCGGAAGGCTATGGATGGACGTTTACTGAGGCAAGATTCGATTGGTCTGTTTTTTATCAAAAATTGACTCAAGAATTGGACCGGCTTGAAGCTGTCTACCGTGATCTTTTAAAACGGGCTGGAGTGCGTACTTTTGATGCTAGGGCCAAGATCGTAGAAGCGCACACAGTCGAGTTGAGCAGTGGCGAGCGCATTACAGCTAAGATTATTCTCGTAGCCGTTGGAGGAATGCCAACTTTGCCTGTGTTAGAGGGCATTGAGCACACGATCACCTCAAATGAGATGTTCCACTTTGAAGATCTGCCAGGGTCGATCTTGATCGTAGGGGGGGGATACATAGCCTCTGAATTTTCTGGAATTATGAACGGTCTTGGCGTCAAAACAACTCAAATTTATCGTGGTGAGCAGATTTTGCGCGGATTTGATAATGAGGCGCGCGATCTAGTCGCTGGAGAAATGGTAAAACGGGGAGTTAATTTGCTCTGTGGTGTGAACGTTGAAAAAATAAAAAAGACGCCAAAGGGTCTTTTAGTAACTGACACGAATAGTACAACTCATCTTTATGATGCCGTGATGTATGCAACAGGCCGTTCGGCTAATACTAAAAACCTTATTGATGCATCTGTAGGTGTAGGCTTGGGTGCCAAGGGCGAAATTATCGTGGATAAATATTCACAGTCGACAGTACCCTCAATTTTTGCGCTGGGCGATGTGACAGACCGAGTAAATTTAACCCCTGTAGCGATCCACGAAGCCATGGCATTTATTGCGACAGTTTTTCGCGGTCAGCCCACTCCAGTCGATCATGGGTTGATACCAACAGCTATCTTCACGCAGCCAGAAATGGGGGCTATTGGACTTTCAGAAGAAGAGGCGGCCTCGCGAGGTCCAATTGAAGTCTACGCCGCAAATTTTCGAGCAATGCGTCAGTCTTTTGCAGGAAGTGATGATAAATCGTTATTAAAGCTTGTAGTTTGCGCCAATTCCCGCAAAGTACTAGGGATCCATATAGTTGCACCGCAGGCTGGTGAGATGATACAGCTTTTGGGTATAGCTGTTAAAATGGGAGCGACAAAAGAAGATTTTGATCGAACTATGGCCGTGCACCCGACGATCGCGGAAGAGCTCGTGACGATGCGAGAACCGACACGTAAAACTTGACTTATCAAAATGGGTACCCACTTCAATGGAACAACTTGAGCTATAAAATGACCGACAAAGGAAACTTATAATTATGACTGGTAATAATGGCGGTCCATGGGGCGGCGGCGGGCAGGGTAGTGGTGACCGTGGGCCATCTGGCAATGGACCAAAAAAACCTAACAATTCAGGTTCGCAAGTGCCACCTGAAATCGATGAAATGCTGCGAAAAGGCAAAGAGCAACTGCAAGTTCTTATGGGGGGGCGCGGAGGCGGTCAAAACCGTGGTGGTGGCGATCAAGGAGACGGATCGGGACCCGGGCTGGGGCGCGGTGCATTCTTCGCCGCAGGTTTCCTAGCGGTGGCCTACTGGCTGTTTGCAAGTTTTTATCAGGTACAGAATTTTGAAAAATCAGTTGAGCTGTTTTTGGGTAAATATTACCAGACTGGCGAGGAAGGTCTCAACTTTGCGCCTTGGCCCATTGTAACGGCGGAAATACTTCCTGTAGACCGTGAACAGACTGAGGATATTGGCATAGGCCAGGTGCTTGGGGATGCTGGCCTAATGCTGACGCGTGATGAGAATATTATCGATATAGATTTCCAAGTCGTTTGGAATATCACAGATCCAAGGCTTTATCTTTTTAACTTGCGTGATCCTCGCAAAACAATTCGGGTTGTCGCGGAGTCTGCCATGCGCGAAATTATAGCGCAGTCCGATCTAGCACCTATATTGAATAGGGACCGTGGCGCCATTAAGGCAAGACTTGAAGAACTCATCCAAGATACGTTGGACAGTTACGATAGTGGCGTAAACATTGTTCGGGTCAACTTTGAAAAAGCAGACCCACCGGAACAAGTTATTGATGCTTTCAGAGCCGTGCAAGCAGCAGAACAGGAAGGCGACCGACTATTAAAACAATCAGACGCCTATGCCAATCGAGTTTTGGCACAAGCGCGAGGTGAATCCGCTCAGGTTCTTGAAGAGGCCGAAGGTTATCGAGCCCGCGTGGTAAATGAAGCTACTGGTGAAGCGAGCCGTTTCAGTGCAGTTCTAGAAGAGTATTCAAAAGCTCCGGAAGTAACACGCAAACGACTATATCTTGAGACAATGGAAGAAGTTTTAGGTGGGCTTGATAAAGTTATCATTGACGCGGATGTTGGTGGTACGGGTGTTGTCCCATACCTGCCGTTGAACCAATTGACTAAGGAGCCCAAGTAATGCGCATTTTAAATATAGCAATAGTAGGTGCTCTCCTTGTCCTGATCGGACTCTACTCTTCGGTTTATATCGTAGACGAGCGTGAAAAAGTTCTTGTACTGCAATTTGGTCGTGTTGTCTCCACCCAAGAGCAACCAGGTCTTGCATTCAAACTGCCAGTTATTCAATCGGTTGTGCGGTATGATGATCGTATCCTAAGTCGTGATATTGACCCCCTCGAAGTCACGCCTCTTGATGACAGGCGTCTGGTCGTTGATGCCTTTGCGCGCTATCGGATTGTTGATATAAATAAATTTCGCCAAGTTACTGGGTCGTCAGGTGATCAATCGATCAGTGTTGCTGGTGCAAGGCTGGATCGTATTTTGAGTTCTCAAACACGGGAAATTCTTGGCTCTGTTGCATCAAACGATATTCTCAGTTCTGATCGTGCGGCTTTGATGCTCCGTATTCGTAATGGTGCTATTGTTGATGCACAAGAGATGGGAATAGAGGTGATCGACGTGCGTCTCAAGCGGACGGATTTACCTCGGCAGAACCTTGACGCGACGTTCGCTAGAATGAGAGCCGAACGTGAGCGCGAAGCGGCAGACGAGATCGCTCGTGGTAACGAGGCTGCACAGAGGGTGAGAGCCTCTGCTGATCGGACGCAAGTTGAGATTGTTTCTGAAGCGAATCGCGAATCCGAAATCATTCGGGGTCTTGCTGATGCTGAAAGAAACTCTATTTTTGCTGAGGCTTATGGTGCGGACGCAGAATTCTTTGAATTCTATCGCTCATTGGGTGCTTATCGTAAATCACTGCGTGGGCAAAACTCTACTATGGTCATGTCGCCTGATTCTGAGTTCTTTAACTACCTCAAATCCGATAAAGGCCTCAAATGATCTCTACTCTGATATGGGGAGTAGGTCTTGTATTGGTGATCGAGGGGCTAGTCTATGCACTGGCCCCTCTTTTCGTAGAAAATATGCTGCGTCAGATGAGCGAGATACCTGTTAAGTCGCGGCGTATTTTTGGCGTATCTTCCGCACTTTTAGGTGCTGTTATTCTGCACATGGTGGAACGATTTTTCTAGCTTACCCATTAATTTTTTTAGATTAATATCTTATTATTTAGTGTGGAATTTCTGGCAAACGGGATTACTTACCTGTGTAGAGAATACAGATATACAGAGAAATACTCACAATCTAATTAAATCTGTCAACCCGTTGTAGGGTAGCTACTTTAGCACTACCTAAAACAGCAACCTATGTGTAACAAGACTTAGAAAAAGAAACCAGGAGCGTATTTATTATGTACTACTCGCCTTTGTTAAAATTAGCATCAACAACTGCCCCAAATAGCCATATGGCTGCTCAAAAGATGCTACAATTGGCCTTCTTGGTACTTTGCACCTTAGTATTTCAGAGTTGGGCAACTGTGGCGCGCTCAGCGCCAGATAGCTTTGCTGATCTGGTAGAACGGACGAGCCCGGCCGTGGTCAATATCACGACAATGACAAAAGTTGCTAAGAGCGTAGTACCAAAAGGCGTTGTTCCAAAAGGTAGCCCGTTTGAAGATTTGTTCCGGGACTTTAACGACCAAAACCCTGACAGCAGACGGCCGAGAAATACTTCTGCGCTTGGCTCTGGGTTTGTGGTGTCCGAAAATGGGTTTGTGGTTACTAACAATCACGTGATTGAAGATGCGGATGAGATCATGGTTGAATTTCCAAATGGTGCTGAACATGCAGCGACTGTGATTGGTGTGGACAAAAATATTGATATCGCTGTTTTGAAGCTGGACGTCGATGAACCGTTAGACTTTGTTAACTTTGCGGATAGTGACAATGCGCGAGTTGGTGACTGGGTTATGGCAATCGGTAATCCCTTAGGACAGGGATTTTCAGTCTCTGCAGGAATTATTTCCGCCCGCAATCGAGAGCTTTCTGGAAATTATGACGATTATATACAGACTGATGCTGCAATCAATCGAGGTAATTCGGGTGGGCCTTTGTTTAACATGGATGGGCAGGTGATCGGTGTGAATACCGCAATCCTATCGCCCAATGGGGGCTCGATTGGTATTGGATTTTCAATGTCGGCAAACGTGGTTGCGCCCATAGTCGCGCAATTACGTCAATTTGGTGAAGTAAGACGCGGCTGGCTAGGGGTTTCCATCGGCCCAGTGACAGAGGAAATTGCAGAGACCCTCGATCTAGTAGCTCCTTCAGGCGCCATTGTATCTGAAGTGTTTGAGGATGGTCCCGCATTAAAGGCAGGCCTGGAAACGAGAGATATTATTATTTTGTTTAACGGTGAGATTGTCGAAAATGCTGGCGAACTTGTTCGTATGGTCGGTCGTGCAGCAGTCGGCGAAACAGTCAAAGTGGCCGTATTACGCAATGGCAAGAGACAGACATTTGATGTGGTTTTAGGACAGCGTCCTGTGAATGCAAGTCAGGTTAGCAGTAAGCCAGTGGAACCTGAAGGTATTTTAGGCCTTTCACTTGTGGAAATAGACAGTGCATTGAGGGAAGAGAAGTCTCTTGGAGATGCCGCAATAGGGCTTTATGTTTTGGGCGTGGATGAAGCATCTGATGCTTTCGAAAAAGATTTACGTCCTGGCGATATCATAACGGATGCAGGGCAGACGAAAATTACCACGATTGAGGATTTAAAATTGCAGGTTGAGTCTACAAAAAAAGGGGGTCGCGGTTCAATTCTCCTTTTAGTCCGGCGAGATGGTCAACCTAGATTTGTTGTTCTAGAGTTAGAGTAGCCCAATAATTCCAAGCGCCTTGGCAGGATTAAGGCGCTTGGTTTCTAATTTATTGTAATGAGGTATTGCATTACTGAGTACCTCTATTTCAGCAAGGATTGGTACGTGAGAAACTGACTACAGTCAAAAATACCAACTGTTGAAATTCATACCACACCATTGCTCCGCTCTGCGGAGTATAAAGCTAGGTCTAGTCGATCGTAAATGGGACGGTGGACACATTGAGTAAGGTATCAAGCATATTTGATATATCTTCAATTTGCTCTGCAATAATGTGTGTTACTCCAAAACCACGCTGTAAACGACCTGTTACACGCAAAAGCCGACCCGAGATCAAAGCCCGACGATATTGCTTGTAAAGACTGCGCCAAACAATAACATTAATGACGCCTGTCTCATCTTCTAAAGTTATGAAAAAAATACCTTTTGCTGTACCGGGCCGTTGCCTTAGGATAACAAGCCCGGCAACAGTCAAGCGGGTTCCATCTGGCGGATTGCCTAACATATATGCTGGGCATGCTTTTGGAGAACTTGGCCAATTGTGGGGCATTGCGTTATACTCATGATGTATCTTGATTAGAACAAACATAGAACAAAATTAGTTTATGGCAACAGATGTTTTTCATATTATAAATTGGACTAGCAGAATCTAGTTGGCCCTATTAGGAAGTACCAAAGATTGAAGAGCAGGAGTATCTAACAATGGCAAAGATCACCTACATTGAATACAGCGGAACCGAGCATGTTGTGGAAGTGGCCAACGGCTTAACGGTCATGGAAGGTGCCCGCGATAATAATATTCCTGGGATTGAGGCAGATTGTGGTGGAGCCTGTGCCTGCTCGACTTGTCATGTCTATATTGATTCAGCCTGGGTAGATAAAGTTCCTGCCAAGGATGATATGGAAGAGGATATGCTGGATTTCGCCTATGAGCCAGATCCCGCCAGATCGCGGCTGACCTGCCAGCTAAAAGTCACTGATGCGCTTGACGGACTGGTTGTCCAAATGCCGGAAAAGCAGATTTGATCTAGACTTTAAAAATTGCAAAGTTGACTACCAAAACTTCTGGATCTTCCTTGAGTGGCCTAAATATAAAGAAACCAGCTTTGGGACCAAATGCGCGTGATCCAAATAGACTAATTTTACTGAGAAATTCCCTGCCAAAAAATACCGCCGAATTGTATGTGCGCGTATTGTAACTCGAATAGCATATGGCGTTTGGTACTTTAACAGACGATCCAATGGCCCCTTTATACGGGAAACCGTAGATGGTCATCCAGCACTTTTACTTTAATGCTTCTGACAAAGCGCGCCAGCCGATATCTGTCCGATAAAACCCTTCTGGCCATTCCACTTGTTTCACCATATTGTAGGCATTCTGGCGTGCCTCACTCAGGCTCTCACCCCTTGCCGTGAAGTTGAGCACCCGCCCGCCCGTAGCGGTTATGTCGTTGCCAATTCTTGTGGTTCCAGCGTGAAAACACATATTCTTGGAATCTTTCACCACTTTTTCAAGACCCGTTATGATTGATCCTTTTTCATAGCTGCCCGGATAACCCTGCGCTGCCATTACAACTGTTAAAGCATGGTCGCCGGCCCAGTTGACATGTAAGCCTTCCAGTTCGCCCTTTGCAGTCGCTTCGATTAAATCAAAGGCTTGCCCCCCAAGGCGCATCATCAGCACTTGGCATTCTGGATCACCGAAACGGACGTTATATTCCACCAGCCTTGGTTGCCCGTTTTTGATCATAAGGCCAACATAGAGTACTCCCTGATAGGGCGTACCCCGATTTACAAGCACCTGTAGTGTTGGTTCGACGATTTCACTCATCGTTTTTTCCAAAGTATTGTTATCGAGAACAGGGGCCGGTGAATAGGCGCCCATTCCGCCAGTGTTTGGGCCTGTGTCTCCATCAAACGCACGCTTGTGATCTTGTGCGGTTCCAATCGAAACCGCCGTCATACCATCACAGAGTACAAAAAGCGATGCTTCTTCTCCCTCCATGAATTCTTCAATAACAACCCCTGTACCAGTCGCTCTATACTCTCCGCCAAGCATTGTTTCAACCGCGCCGAAAGCAGTCTCTAAATCCATTGCCACCACAACGCCTTTTCCAGCAGCCAGTCCATCTGCCTTTATGACTATAGGTGCGCCTTGATTTCGAATATAAGCTTTAGCAGAGTTGAGATCGCTAAAATATTTATGAGCAGCGGTTGGCGCGTTGGCCTGAGCACACACCTCTTTGGTAAAGTTCTTGCTGGCCTCAAGCTTGGCTGCGGCTTTATCTGGTCCAAAGGTGGTAATACCTGCTTCCCGCAAGGATTGTGCAACTCCTGCGACCAAAGGGGCTTCTGGTCCTACGATGACAAAGTCCACTTTATGGATTTGTACGAAATCCAAGACAGCATCAGGATTTTCAATCTCCAAGGAGTGGCATTTTGCAATCTTGGCGATACCTGCATTTCCAGGGGCGCAAAGTATTTCTTCGCACTTGGGGTTCTGTTTTATAGCCCAAGCCAGCGCATGTTCGCGCCCACCTCCACCTAAAATTAGTATCTTCATCTTCTGTACCTCTTGGACTTTGTTGCATTGCGTTCTAAGCTTGTCAGGAAAGTGTTACAAGTGAGCGCCTATGAATGATCTTATAGATGACCCCGAAATAGGTTTAAATGATCCAGAATTCAGCGTTTCTGAAATTTCTGTTGCAATTAAGCGCATTATAGAGGGTGAATTTTCGCACGTTCGGATAAAAGGTGAAATTGGGAGAGTGTCCTTTCCCCGATCTGGGCATTTATACCTAGATCTTAAGGACAATAAATCGGTGATCTCTGCCGTGATTTGGAACGCGGGTGCCTCCCGATTACAAATCTGGCCGGAAGAGGGGCTCGAAGTTGTCGCCACCGGTCGTATCACTACATTTGGTGGGCAATCAAAATATCAATTGGTAGTTGAGGATATAAAGCCTGCTGGTGTTGGTGCCTTGATGGCTATGCTTGAAAAGCGTAAAGCAATGCTGGCAGCGGAAGGTCTTTTTGATGAGACGCATAAAAAGAGCATTCCTTATCTCCCAGAGATCATAGGGGTTATTACGTCGCCTTCTGGGGCGGTTATTCGCGATATCCTGCACCGTTTGCGCGATCGTTTTCCGAGCAAAGTACTAATCTGGCCCGTCGCCGTACAGGGAGATAAATGTGCGTTAGACGTCGCGGCGGCGATTGCTGGTTTTAATGCGCTTACCATAGGCGGTGCGGTCCCAAGACCAGATTTATTGATTGTTGCGCGCGGTGGTGGCTCACTTGAAGATCTTTGGGGGTTCAACGAGGAAATCGTTGCGAGAGCGACGGCAGCTTCAGATATTCCATTAATTTCGGCCGTTGGTCACGAATCAGATACTACATTGATTGACTTTGTCTCTGACAAGCGTGCACCGACACCTACTGCTGCGGCTGAGTTGGCCGTCCCGGTTCGGCACGAACTTTTGGCTTGGGCTGAAACTCAAAGTGTGCGTATTAGGCGGGCGATGAGCAATCATCTCATCACAAGATTGCAGCGGTTGCAGGATTTAGGGCGCGTCTTGCCAAAACCAGATGCGCTTTTCATTTACGAACGGCAAAAGCTTGATCATACGTCCGAGCGCTTGCCAGCCGCACTGGTTGCTCTTGTCCAAAAACAAAAAATGAATATCTACGATGTTTCGGGCACGCTTCACGCATCTTTTGTTCGATCAAAAGTAGATAGCGCCGCAAGCTGTTATGGTCTTATTGAACCGCGCTTGAAATCTGCGTTAGATCGATCTGTCAATTTGCGAAAGACTGAACTAAAGCGTCTATCTTCCCGGCTTGTGCCACGTTTGGTTGATAGAAAAGTAAACGACGGCAAAGAGGCGTTTAAGCAGGCTGCAAAAAGCCTTTCAACTGCGTCTAATCAGTATGTGGCGAGCCTGAAAGACAGATTGACTGGATTACAGAGGCTACGTGAAACACTGGGCTATAAGGCAACCCTGAACCGCGGTTACACAGTTGTTCGCTCTGGTGATGGAGTAATCACAACAACGAAAGAGGCCAAGAGCGCTGAGGTACTAGAGATTGAATTTTCTGATGGCCGATTATCGGTGTTGGGTAAATCAAAAGCTACTAAAAAATCGGCGACCCCTAGTTTGGATCAAGGATCGCTATTTTAGACACCAACCTCAGGACCAGGGCATTCAAGGGGGGTGGGTGCGCGACTCGCCTCGTAGAGTGGTGCGCTGAGCTCATCGTCAGGAAATTTTGCAATTAATCTGTCACCGTCTTTGAAAAACTGCCAGCATTGTATTTCTATGTCTGGTCCGTATTCAAAACAGATCATATCCTCTCGCTGTTGCCATGTTCCAAAAAGGCAGTTGCCGTCTAGAAAGGACCAGTGCACGCGTCCACCCTCAAAATAGGATTCCGCGCCATAAACTGACCCGTTTTGGCTATAATAGAGGGTTTGACCATTTGTATAGCTTTCAAATTCATCTGCTGACATAGACGTGTCTGCTGAAGACGTTGAAAAGTTTAGACATAACAGGGCACTAAGAATGAATTTCATATTTAAAATGTAACATAATCGAGAGCGCTTTTGCAAAGTAATGTTTCCTCTAGCGGTCGTTTTGGCGATTAATCTTATATTAAAAACGCATCTGACGCATTGTATGTCGCTTTTATCCTCACGCTATACCTCAACTTTGCGATACGTTATTAAAAATAGATAACGGAGTAGGCTATTATGCCATTAGACGATCGCAAAGGCGTGTGGAAGTCTGGGAAGGGCCGTGGGCGTAAAACTCCCAAGGGCCGCCAATATGAAGATGACGCTCTAGACGAGGTTAGAACGCTTTTGCTCGATCTGCCACGTGACCGCGATCTATTGATCGAATTTTTGCATTTGATTCAAGATAAGTACGGGCATTTATCGGCAGCTCATTTGCGTGCTTTGGCAGAAGAGATGCGTTTATCTATGGCAGAAATTTACGAAGTAGCAACTTTTTATGCTCATTTTGATGTTGTTAAAGAAGGACAGACACCACCGCCGGCTCTGACGATCCGTGTTTGTGACAGTCTGAGCTGCGAACTAGCAGGTGCAAAGCAACTTAAAAAAGTACTTGAAGATGGATTGGATCAATCCGAGGTACGCGTGTTGCGTGCCCCTTGCATGGGTAGATGCGATACAGCTCCAGTAGTGGAGCTTGGCCACAAACATATTGATCACGCTAATTTTGACACAGTGAAGGTGGCCGTTGAGGTCTCTGATACGCATGCTGAAATTCCAGATTACGAGACTTACAAGAGCTACCGTGCGAGTGGTGGCTATCATGTTTTAGAAAATTTACGTGCAAGCGGCAATTGGGAAGATGTTCAAGAAGACGTTCTGGCCTCTGGTCTGCGTGGTTTGGGCGGAGCTGGATTTCCATCGGGGAAGAAATGGGGGTTTGTCCGGATGAATGAGGGCCCGCGCTATCTGGCCGTTAATGGCGATGAAGGCGAGCCGGGCACTTTTAAAGACCGCTATTATCTGGAGCGCACTCCACATATTTTCCTAGAGGGAATGTTAATTGCTGCTTGGGCAGTTGAGGCAGAAAAAGCCTTCATCTACATGCGCGACGAATATCCTGCAGTGCTTCATATTCTGGCGGAGGAAATCAAAGCTCTTGAGAACGCAGGGGTAGTCGCACCGGGCTTTATAGATTTAAGGCGCGGGGCTGGAGCTTATATTTGTGGTGAAGAGAGCGCTATGATTGAAAGTATTGAGGGCAAACGCGGTATGCCGCGTCACCGTCCACCCTTTGTGGCTCAAGTGGGAATTTTCAATCGACCGACGTTGGTGCACAATGTTGAGACGCTCTATTGGGTTGCAAAAATATGTCGTGAGGGATCAGAGATATTATCCTCTGTCGAAATGAACGGGCGCAAAGGTTTGCGTAGCTATTCGGTCTCTGGTCGTGTGGAAAACCCAGGGGTATTTTTGCTTCCTGCGGGGTCCACAATTATGGATATAATAGAGGCAAGCGGTGGCATGTTGGAGGGTCATATCTTTAAGGCTTATCAACCTGGGGGGCCGTCTTCTGGACTATTGCCTGCTCATATGGACGATATCGCGCTTGATTTTGACACTCTCCAGCCGCATGGATCGTTTATTGGTTCGGCCGCAGTTGTGATTTTATCAGATCAGGATCGGGCACGTGACGCAGCCCTCAATATGCTGCGGTTTTTTGAAGATGAAAGTTGCGGTCAATGCACGCCATGCCGCGTGGGCTGTGAAAAAGCGGTTAAACTGATGCAGCAGGAGAATTGGGATATAGACCTGCTCGAAGACGTAAGCTCAGCAATGGTTGATGCATCTATATGCGGATTGGGACAAGCCGCTCCAAACCCCATTCGGATGACAATAAAACACTTTGCCGAAGAAATATAATCGATGGTATCGCAAAATGGTTATTTGTGTTTTGCAAAATCTTCATCACCTGGCCGCTACAATGTACGGGCAACCCGTAAAGACCTTGAATTGAATTTTTTGATCTCGTTAAAGAGTGGTGGTTTGCAAACATAGTCTTCAGTTTTTGATTTTAGACCTAAATACTGGAGCGTGCTCTTTTCTTTTGAGCTAAAGCAGATTAGTTGAAGAATATAGTCCCACTACATCGGTAGCACCTATGGCTTTTTTCAAGAAACTAAAGGAAAAACTGTTCAAATCGTCTTCTAAATTGGAAGAGGGTCTGGATGCGATCGTCGAAGATGGTGGAGAACTGTATGATGGGGAGAAACTCACAGATCAAGTTTCACCTAAAACGTTGGTCCCCAAACTGGCAGTTTCGGAAATTGTAATGGAAACATTAGAGAAAGCACCCGAAGCTGTAGAGATCGAACTGAACGCTATCCAAGCGGAGCCTGAAGCGCCCAAAGCTGAGCTGCCCACGGCTGATTTCCAAACGTTGAAGATCGATGACGAACAAAAGCAGGTCTCATTGGAAACAGTAGACTTAAAAAAAGATGTACCCGCTTCTATGCTCGAGGCACCAGTCGAGAAAAGTACAGGCTCCGCAGGCTTTTTTAGCCGCTTGATGAGGCTTGAAGCCGAGCCAGCAGTGGTGCGCAGAGTTCTGGACGACAATATGCTCGAACAGTTAGAAGAGCTACTGATCTCGTCTGACATGGGGGTCGACACGGCACTTAGGGTCGCTGCAAATATTGCCGAAGGCCGATTTGGTAAAAAACTTTCAACAGATGAGATTAAAACACTTCTGTCCCGAGAAATTACTAGGATCATGGAGCCTGTTGCCAGGCCCCTGCCGCTTTATTCTCAAACGCCGCAAGTCGTCTTGGTAGTCGGGGTGAACGGGTCTGGAAAAACAACAACGATTGGTAAATTGGCAAGCCAGTTTAAAGTAGCTGGAAAGTCCGTCGTAATTGCTGCGGGTGATACTTTTCGAGCTGCTGCAGTAGAGCAGTTACAGATTTGGGGGGACCGCGCGGGTGTGCCTGTACTTACTGCTGCAGAGGGGTCTGATCCGGCCAGTCTTGCCTTTGATGCGATTGAGAAAGCGCGGGCAGATCATGCAGATTTGCTTTTGATTGATACGGCTGGACGACTGCAAAATAGAACTGATTTGATGGAAGAACTCTCTAAGATCGTGCGGGTTATAAAGAAACAGGATCCAGACGCGCCACATAATACTTTACTGGTGCTTGATGCGACGACCGGACAGAATGCGTTAAACCAAGTGGATACATTTAAAAAGCTGGCCGACGTCAGTGGTCTTGTGATGACCAAATTGGACGGCACGGCAAAAGGTGGTGTCCTCGTCGCCCTAGCGGATAAATTTGGTCTTCCGATACATGCAATTGGTGTAGGTGAGCAAATTGATGACCTGTCCCCATTCGATCCCGAAGACTATGCTAAGGCTTTGACAGGTCAAGGGGTTTCATAATTTACCCATATAAATCATTAAAGCATAGGTAATCACTCAATGATATTTGAAAGCAAAACTGTAAGTGGTTGAGTGGATTTTAAGTATATAAGACACGGCCAGTACACCTATTTTTGCTTCTGCTTTAGCAATTCTGGCTGCGTTTCTCCACGCAGTTTTTGCCGCTTTGCAAAAGGGGCGACATGAGCCTTGGCTTTCGCGCGCTGTTATCGATTTGTCCTATTTCATGATGGCATTGCCAGTGGCTCTTTTTGTTTTGCCGTGGCCTTAGCAGTCATTTTGGCTCATTATGATTGGTGTTTTTATAATTCACTTGAATCTATAAAATTCTTCAAGCCATGTCCCATACACGTGGAAATTATACTGTTGTTTACCCAGTCATGCGAGGGACGGCCCCTATTTTGCAATCATTGCGGCGTATCTGTTTTTGTGGGGACGCATTTAATGCAAAGCAATGGACTGGTGTTGCTATCCTATTGGGCGGTATTTTTAGTCTGGCAGCGTATAATATGATGTACATTAAAAACGCCAGGGACAAGCTTAGCATGGCAGCTGTTGTTTGCCGTTGCAACGGGCGCGTTCGTCACCCTTTACACGGCCTATTGGCCTATGATGCATGGGGAATTCGTCAGGCGACTAATTCGTTTTTTTATCGTCTGGTTCTTTGTCATCGATGGTATTGCTCTTCCACCTTTTATTTTTTCAGGTGGCTCTGCACAGACAACCATCCGGCTGTTGGTCCGCTGATACTTCGTGGTGTGGTAGGTGGAATTATTGCTATTTTCAGTTTTGGCTCAATAATGACGGCAACTCGTCTGGACAAAGTCGGTGAAGCCGCGATATTGCGTGAGACGTCGACAAATTTTGCCGCTCTTATTGGATGGTATTTTTTGAAAGAACCGGTTGGACCTTATCGCAGTCTTATGATGTTTATGGTTGCATTTGGCGCAGTATTTGTGGAATTTGGGGATTAGCGGGAACCTTCATGACTGAAAACAAAAACTCTTCTCTTATCTCATCGGCGCTCGAAATTGCGCCAGTCATTATATTTTTTTTGGTTTTTATTTGGCGTAAGGGCGAAACAGTTATCATTTATGGGCGTGAATATGATGCCCTGATTCAGGCTACTGCTATTTTTGTGCCGTTTATGGTTTTGTCTACGGCAATTGGCTGGTGGATCAATGGCCATCTGTCCAAAGTACAGGTTCTGACGCTGACTCTTGTAGTCGTTTTCGGAGCTTTAACAGTTTTTTTGAACGATGAGCGCTTTTTCAAAATGAAACCTACGATAATCTATGTCATATTCGGTGCGATTATCTCTTTTGGGCTGCTTCGTGGAAAAAATTACATTCAATCATTACTTGGCGACAAGCTACCGATGGAGGATGCCGGTTGGCAGATCATTGGTAGAAGGCTCGCCATATTCTTTTTTGCACTAGCATTTCTAAATGAGGTTATTTGGAGAACTCAAAGCAGCGAAGCATGGGTTTATTTCAAAACCTTTGGTTTGACTGGGGCGGTTGTGCTCTTCATGATCCTGCAGTATCCAGTCATGCGAAAATATGGACAGCTAGAAGACCCTTAGCCTTTGGCTTGATCCAAGACTTGGGCTTGGCGCGAACATGGGCTCAATAAATTATTTTTTCGTTATCTGACGTTTAAGTGGCACAACTATGAAGCGCACGCCCTTTGCTTGTGTCTGGCTTGAGCATTTAACTTATCTAGCGTGGCTGATTGTTGTGGGAATTTATTACCAGATTTAGGTCAACTTTTTAAAATTTGTTAAAAGATCAGAAGGAAAGCCCTTTTCGCTTGGCCGCGTTCAGGGCTTTTTTATGTCCGTAAAGGCAGAGGGTTTAAGATGGAAAAAGATTTCAAAAAACGTATGGAAATGGTTTATGGAGGTTTGCGCTGCAGCCAATTCGGCGAAGTGAGCATGGCTTTATTTCTGACCCAAGGCTTCGTCTTTAATCCAGCCGAGCAAGCAGAAAATAGATTTTGAAAAACGGGTGATGACAAATTTATTTACGCAAGATATGGAAAGGTCGCAGTTGCGATGTTTGAAGACCGGATCGCTCTGTTAGAAGGAGCAGAGGCTGCCTTGGCAACAGTATCAGGCATGGTGGCGGTACATGGGGCGCGTTGTTCGATTTTAAAAGTTGACGATTATTTCGTTGCGTCAAGCGTACTCTTTGGATCCTGCGTTTATGTGCTGGAAGAGATCCTCACCAAGTTTGGTGTAGAGATTAATTTCGTAGATGGTCTTGATTTGGATCAGTGAGCAAATGCTCTTAGGCCAGACACACGATTGGTTTTTTTTGAGACAATTTCTAATCCTACACTGGAAATGATTGTTCCCGCGTCAGTTGTGAGCCTAGCCCATTATGTGGGTGCTATTGTTATCATTGATAATGTCTTTCTGCCTTCTGTGTTTTCAAATGCACTCAAGCTTGGCGCAGATATGGTTTTTTATTCGGCTATAAAGCATATCGATGGTGAAGGGCGCCTCCTTAACGGTTTTGTACTGGAAACAGAGGAATTAATTACCAAAACACTTGAGCCATTTTTGAAGCATACAGGTGGTTTGATGAGCAGATTAAACGCTTGGTTGATGTTGAAAGGAATGGAAACAATTGATATGGGTCTGGGCCCAAGTGGAAACTGCCACTAAAATCTTAACAGGTTTGTACGGTCACAGCTTGCTTGAGGGATCATTTACTCCGGGCATGAGACGCACCCGCAAAATAGAATTGTGAAAGAACAACTCCCTGGTGCTGGGACAGTGATTGCGCTTGACCTAAAAGGTGACCAAGACGCTGCATTTAAATTCTTAAACGCCACAAGGGTAGGCTCTATATCTAATAATTAAGGGGACGCAAAATCAATCTACACGCATCCAGCTACAACCAAGCATCAACGACTTAGCGATCAGCAAAACAATTTGCTTTCAATAACGCCTCGACTTATCCGTTTTAGTGTAAGCTTGGAGGATTCTGGCGATCTGACAGGAGATATTTTATAAGCTTTAGAGTGATTTAGATCTATTTTTTGTCGAAATAGTTTGACTATAACTGATCCGAACGAATTTGATTGCCGTAAAGAGTAGTAAATAAGCAAATGAGCGTCTATACAGGATGTTAGCGAGTAAAGTGAAAGGGTCCGGAATGAATATTCATACCCGTGAAGTAAAGAAGCTTCCCGACGACAACGAAGTTAAAGCAGCAATGAGTGTTTTGCGCGATTGGGTGGCCAATGCAGGGCCAGAGACTATTGATAGCGTAGATGCAGATATTATGACCCGACTTCTTCCAACTCGGTATCCTGAGCTAGAGAACACATATCCAGAAAAGTTCTCGCCAGCTGAAGAGTATCTGCAAGCTATGCCTGACTTGCAGAATGGTCCCAGTTCACTTATTTGCGGGGAAAACTGTCAAATTCAACATGTTGGAATATCCAATTTCCGATTACCCATAACATTTCAGATGCGTGATGGGGGAAATCAGACTTTGCAGGCATCGGTGACTGGGACGGTCAGTCTTGAGGCGGACAAGAAAGGTATAAATATGTCTCGCATCATGCGCAGTTTTTATAAACATGCCGAAAAACAATTTAGTTTTGAAGTTATATCGGCTGCTCTAAATGATTATAAACGAGATCTAGACAGCTTTGACGCACGAATTCAGATGCGGACATCCTTTCCTACCAAAGTGAAGAGTTTGCGTTCCGGCCTGACGGGATATCAATATTATGATTTAGCTTTAGAGCTGGTCGACATTCAAGGAGTCAGAACGAAAATACTGCATTTGGATTATGTATATAGCTCAACATGTCCATGCTCTCTTGAACTAAGCGAGCATGCGCGTCAGTCTCGCAACCAATTGGCAACACCGCATTCGCAAAGGTCAGTTGCTCGAATATCTGCAGTATTAAGTAATGACGAAATGTTATGGTTTGAGGATCTTGTTGAGCTTTGTCGATCGGCTATTCCTACCGAAACACAAGTTATGGTGAAGCGTGAAGACGAACAGGCATTTGCTGAGTTAAACGCTGCAAACCCTATATTTGTAGAAGATGCAGCGCGCCTCTTTTGCCAGGCTTTGACTAAAGATAGCAGGATTGGCGATTTTCGTGTCGTTGCAAGCCATCAGGAAAGTCTGCACAGTCATGACGCTGTATCTGTGCTGACTGAAGGTGCGACATTCGCTATGAGGTCGATAGATCCAAAGCTCTTTTCTACCCTCGTTCATTCTGGGTAATATAACTTCTGCTCTTGACATAAACCGAGCGAATGGCGAAGCCTTATCCAGATGGTGGACTTTAGGCCTGTAGGATACGTAATAGGAATTTTGCTGACGCTTCTTGGCGCAGCTATGTTTTTACCTTTTTTAGTCGACCTTGCCGAAGATCGAGGAGAATGGCCTGTTTTTGTGCAAAGTGCCCTCGTTACTGGCCTATTTGGCGTTTTGCTGGCCTTGGCTTGCTCCAACGGCGTAAAAGAAGGTCTAACCATTCAGCAAACATTCCTTCTCACAACCGGTGTTTGGTTGGGGCTACCTCTGTTTGGGGCTTTGCCTTTTATGTTTGGTGCAACAGAGGCGCGTTATGTGGATGCATTTTTTGAGGCTATGTCTGGTTTGACTACCACAGGTGCGACTGTATTTACAAACCTCGACACAATGCCAAAGGGACTGCTACTCTGGCGTGGCATTTTACAGTGGTTCGGTGGTATTGGTATTATTGTAGTGGCGATGGTTTTCCTTCCCGAACTCCGTGTTGGTGGGATGCAGATTTTCAAAGCTGAAGCATTTGATACACTGGGTAAGATTCTGCCAAAAGCTACAACAATAGCCATTCAGATTTCTGTTATTTATCTCGCCATTACCATGATTTGTATACTAGTATACTTTTCAGTCGGATTATCTGCTTTTGATGCAACGGTTCACGCTATGACCACTGTAGCTACCGGCGGCTTTTCAAACTATGATGCCTCCTTTGGCGCTTTTAAACCTGGCGCGGAATATGTCTGCGTTATCTTTATGATATTGGCCTCACTGCCGTTTGTAAGATATGTTCAGTTGGTAAACGGAAACCAGTTTGCCCTATTCAAAGATGTGCAAGTTAAAACATTTATCATTGTCGTTCTGATCTTGGCGTTGGTGACGGCACTGGTTGTTTATGCGTCTCTCGGCTTCGACGGTGAAACAGCCTTTCGCAAAGCTCTATTTAATATCACTTCGATTATCTCGGGAACTGGGTATTCTAGTGCGGATTATGGCCAATGGGGTGGCTTTTTGGTCACGATGTTCTTTTTCATTGGTCTCATTGGTGGTTGTGCCGGATCGACGGCTTGTTCGGTAAAGGTTTTTCGCTACCAGCTGGTCTACGCCTCAGTCATCGCTCAGCTCAAACAGATTCGATCACCTAATGGCGTTTTCATACCCAGATATGACGGACGCGCCATTGATAATGATGTTCTCAGCTCAGTTATGTCGTTTTTTATCTTCTTTATGGTGACTTTGGGCATCGTTGCTATCTTGCTGGCAATGACAGGTCTTGATCTGATCACCTCTATCTCGGCGTCGGCTTCTGCACTTGCTAACATTGGTCCTGGACTTGGTGATCAAATTGGGCCATCGGGGAATTATGCTGGCTTGAGTGATTTGGCAAAATGGATTTTATCAGCAACCATGTTGATTGGTCGGCTCGAACTATTGGCTGTATACGCTATTTTAACAATACAATTTTGGAGAGCTTGATATGACAAGTTGAGCACTCGGAACGCAAATTTCACATTTCCTAAAAAGTCGCTACGTCAATGTTATTTCTGGTATTCCTGGTAACCACAATCAAGAGCTTTATCGCGGTATTCAAGAGGCTAGTCTGACCTATGTTCTGGCTGGCCATGAACAAGCCAACGTTATGGCCAACGTTTATGCTAGGGCTAGCGTCAAGCCTAGTGTTGCTTATTTGATTACTGGCCCTCATTTATGCAACATCATCACTCAAATGGGGCAGGCATATTCGGACAGCATGCTGGTGCTTGTAATCTCATCTTGTTTAGACGTGGTTGCTGTGCGTCGAGGGCAGCTGCATCAGATGTTGGAGCAAGAGGGTGCTGCTAAAGCAGTATGTGAAGGGTCAGCGACGGCCAATAATTTGCAGGCTACTTATTGGCTTTTGGATCGGGCATTTGAAGAATTTTTATTTAATCGGGTCCGCCGTCACCATAATAAGGTAATTGAGCATGCTGGGAAAAGTTGAGCGATGCGCATCGACCACTTTTTATCTTAGGTTGGGGCGCAATCAAAACAGATTTTACAGAATTAGTTAGGCGCAGTGGTGCTGCGTTTTTTCTACTTTTCTGGGCGCGGGTTGATTGAGGGAAATAATTAAAATTATTGGGGCTCTACTCTGGCGCGTCCAGATTCATCTGGAATAATTGCTAAGGCTGATCTGGTGGTTGTCCTTGGCTCTCAATTGCGCGAACTTGATATTTGACGACGCGAACTGGGGCATAAAGCACCAATGGTACGCGTCGAGGATTTTGTCTCGCAATTTGTTAAGCGGCTGCCTGGTCAGACCCAAACCTGTTTATGGGCACGAGAGGCTATTGCCAATGATCGCAAGCTTTGGCAACGACAGGCTGAAGCCCAGTTTCCAGGTATTGCTCTGATTGTGCGGGCCCTACAGGGGGTGATGCCTAAAGGGGCAATGATATACTCCGATATGACCCAATTTTCTTATTTGGTGAAAGAAATTTGGAATATGCCTTGCCTGGGTCATTGGCATCATCCGTCTGGCTTTGGAACATTAGGTTATGCTTTGCCAACTGCCATTGGGGAAGTGTTGCGAGGGCTGGCTTGCCAAAAGTTGCTATTGGAGATGATTATGGCTTTCAATATACGCTGCCTGAGCTTGGAGTCGCCGTAGAATTGGAACTAAGCCTGCTGATTTTAATGTGGGATAATCTGAAATAAAAAGCGATTGAGGATAGTATGATTGCGGTGCAAATTCCACCTAACGCGGTTTAGTCATTTGATCCTAGATTTGAGACCTTAGTAAAAGCTTGGGGCGCATTGGCGTATCAACCTAGTTCGCTTAACAGCTCGCAAAATGACGTGATTGAGGCATTTTCAGAACAGCGCCCGACTCTTATTTATATGTCACCTGATTTGTCGACACCTTAGTTTTTCCAGCAGCTTACAAGACCTGTAATGTTACGGGCCTTACGTGTAATCAGCATTTCGTTCATTGGTTTTTGTAAATTCTGATAAGTCACAAATTGGCCAGCTTCATTCAGGAGCGACACAACAGTTTCAGATTTAATTGCGTGATGTACTTTTTCTGGTAAGCTTCTGCCTTCCGTGCGATCAGCTGTCATAATCCCGTTGAGGGTACCAAATTTATTCAACAAAGGTCCGCCAACATCCCCCGCCATCATCGCTATATTTAGGCGCATAAAATCAACATCCCCGTCAAGGGCCACAAGATCATCGACTTTGCCCGTCAGGACGCTTGGTGCCTCAAGAAGCCCTTCGTAAGAATAACCTGCGGCAATTAATTCTTCACCTACAGAAGGAGTATAAAGTGAGATTTCGGCGACTGCGGATGGTGAAACCGTCTGTTTAGTTGCGATTATCGCGAGGGTTTTGCTTGGATCTACCGCTACAATCTGAGCATCAAAGTGGTTTTCGATCGTAATCTTGTCACACGTATCAAGCCCTTGTACATCCGTTACAATATGGCCTTTGGGAGAGACAAAAACACCTGACCGAGAAAAAGCTGGTTTTCTGATATCTAGCCCAAATAGCAAATCAGTCGTTTGGATGCTGCCCTCACCTATAGTAGGGTCAAGCGTGCCCTTGAAGATTTCAAAACTTGTTTTCATTTCATTCAAAAGACGTTCGCGACGCATCGCATCATCCGCTGGCCATACGAGAATAAAGCCTTTTATTTGTCCGTTTTCAAGCGAGGCGGTTGCATAAGAAACAAGTTGACTGTTTTGTCCGTTTATTTCGAAAACATTGCCCTTAAGCTTGCGCTTCCCTTTCTGTGGAATTGTGTCAAGGGACTGAAGGGCTTTGTAGAGTGCTCTAAGCTTGGACAAATCCCCAGTCTGAGAAATCATATATACATTATGCTTGGTATTAGTGAAAGATCCAAAATGCACCAAAGGTGGGGAGTATTTCTGAAATTCGACAATGTTCATTGGAATTTTTAGCGTTACGCCAGCTTCAAGATCTGAGATGGACTCCAACCGCAGCGAACGCAGTACCTCATTATATTTTGCCAGTAAAAAGTTGCGCTGTTCTGAAGTCATAACTCCGGTTGACGTGACTCCCTCCGCTTTCTGCCAAGTTTCCATAGCAGCCCTTGTTCCAGTACCAAAGGCCCCGTCTATAGATGACCCGTAATATCCGGCCCATTTTAAAGCCTTTTGGAGCTGCTTTTTTTCGTCTTTTGTCAGAGTTTCTTCTATGGCTTTTGCTTCCTTAACTGTCTCATTAATCCCAGAAGAAAACCTAATAAATGAGTTTTCAGGCCTCGCTGTACTTTGTATCGTAGGTATGGCTGTCCCATCAGACTCAGCTGGTATATTGTTTCCACTGGTCTCGGACCTGAC
>CAJWEI010000039.1 GCA_913031285.1 uncultured Alphaproteobacteria bacterium
GCTTCATCTTGTACTTTTGCCAATAAATTGGCTTTGCGTTCAAGCGTTGGAGCCCTTGTTATCCAATTTCCCTCGGGTAATTGACCGACGATTTCAGAATGCGCATGTTGCCCAATCTGGCGGATCAAGTTTTTGCGATAATTATCCGGCATCCAGTCTTTGGGTTCAATCTTTTCACCACGATCAATGCGATCCTGAAAAGTTACTTCTTTCTCAGACATATCCTCTTTGGACAGGACAACTTTACCCGTTGATTTCACCATTTGAGCATACATGGCCATCTCCTTATGTGCGTTCTAAGATAAGTGCGACGCCTTGCCCTACGCCAACACACATTGTGCAAAGGGCATAGCGCCCCTTAATACGTCGTAATTGATAGGCGGCTGTCATTACCAATCGCGTGCCTGACATTCCAAGCGGATGACCCAGCGCAATGGCCCCACCATTTGGATTTACATAGTCTGCATCATCCGGCACCCCAAGGGCGCGCAACGTTGCAAGACCTTGACTGGCAAAAGCTTCGTTCAACTCGATGACATCCATTTGGTCGATGGTAAGACCAGTGCGTTTCAAAAGTTTTTTTGTGGCCGGAACGGGACCAATCCCCATAACCCTTGGATCAACACCAGCAGCAACCATTCCAATGACCCTTGCCAGCGGAGTATGATTTTTCGCAATGTCGTAATTGGCGAGCAAAATCGCAGCCGCCCCATCGTTTACCCCAGACGCATTGCCTGCAGTTACCGATTTATCAGGCCCATTTATCCCCTTTAGAGCGGCAAGTTTATTTTCCAGCATATCAACTCGGGGATGTTCATCTTGTTTGAAAATAATTGGATTACCTTTGCGCAGAGGAATTTCCACTTGCATTATCTCATCATCAAAACGTCCAGCATTTTGAGCCGCGCCGTATCGCGCTTGCGATCTGGCGGCAAAGGCATCCTGATCTTTGCGGTTAATTTGATAATCTTCGGCCACATTGTCCGCCGTTTCAGGCATTGAATCAGTACCGTAAGACGAGTCCATTTTAGGATTTATAAAACGCCAACCGATTGTGGTATCAAAGACCTCATTTGAACGGCTAAAGGGTGTTGTGGCCTTAGGCATCACAAAAGGTGCTCGGCTCATGCTTTCAACGCCACCTGCAATCGCCATACAATAGTCTCCCGATTTAATTCCACGGGAGGCCATACCAACCGCATCCATCCCAGATGCGCAAAGGCGATTGATAGTGGATCCTGGCACACTTGTTGGCAGGCCCGCGAGCAAAGCAGCCATACGGCCAACGTTACGATTATCTTCACCGGCCTGATTGGCATCACCAAAAATGACATCATCAAGTTCAGGCCAATCAAAATCCGGGTTACGTTTGACAAGCTCTTTAACAGGAAGGGCGGCCAGATCATCTGTGCGCATGGAGGACAATGAGCCACCATACCGCCCTATCGGCGTTCTTACCGCATCAACTATATATGCGTCCACGTCAAACTTTCTAAACCAAAAACGTTACCATATCTGGGATATATAAATTTTTGTAACATGTAAAGACAGAAGCTTTTACCAACGTAAAAAAATTCGCATCCAACATTAGATTTCAAATCAAAATCAGCTAAAACTAACTGACTATAATTTGTACTCTATATTTTTAAAATATGAACACTCACCGACCGCTTACATTTTGTCTAAGCGGCACCAAAATATCCTTATTTAGGCTCAGATCCATCGTATGTTTCGCCCAAAGCATACGGTGCATGCAGACGTAGCCTTGCTCTATCAGAAGATATTATTGCCAAAACAACTATAGTAACTATAAAAGGCATTGCCGATAACAACTGAGACGGCAAAGCTACCCCAAAAGACTGAACCACTAATTCTCCTAGCGAAACCATTCCAAAAAGATAAGCTCCTAAAAATATTCGACCAGTTTTCCAAGTTCCAAATACTACCAATGCAACCGCAATCCATCCACGGCCAGCTATCATACCATCCGCCCAGAGTGGTGTATATATGGTAGATGCATATGCGCCAGCAAATCCCGCCATCAATCCCCCAAAAGCTACAGCTCCATATCTAATCTTGAGTACTGAATAACTTAGTGCCTCCGCAGCTTTAGGATTTTCTCCACATGCCCTTATGGCTAAGCCAAGCCGAGTTTTATTCAGACAAAAGCTTATTAAAATAGCTATGACGATCGCAAGGTAAACAACAATATTTTGCTGAAATAAAACAGGACCAATCAAGGGAATATCACTCAAAACCGGAATTTGAATGGGATCTGGAGCAGTTACCGTTAAGCTCTCATGCTTTTTTCCAATTAGTGCAGACAGACCCAAGCCTAAAATACCAACCGCCAATCCAGTGGCAACTTGATTTGCCAAAAATGTAATGGAAACCAGCGCAAAAACCATAGATACGCCAATGCCGGCTGCTCCAGCCACAATAAACCCTATAATATGACTTCCACTTTGATAAGTTACGACAAACCCAACCGCTGCGGAGATTGCCATCATACCTTCTACGCCCAAATTTAGCATACCTGACTTCTCAGCAACTAATTCTCCTAACGCAGCAAGCAGAAAAACTGTGGCGGCGCTCATTGTGCCCGCAAGAAAAAACTCGAGAGGCGTCATATTAACCTACTTTCAATTTCTTCTACTCGAGTTTTACGGGGCTTAAATCGATAATTCACAAAGGTATAACTTGATAAGTAAGTTACCAAAAGCAAACCCTGAAAAATGTGCACTGAACTTATCGGCAAGTCAGCAGTGACTAGGGCATAATCTCCACCGATATGGATGACAGACAAAAATAGCGCAGCAAATACAATACCTAAAGGATGCAAGGCTCCTAAATAAGCTACAATGATGGCCGAATAACCATAGCCAGAGGTCACGGAACGTTGTAACTGTCCAATTGGTCCTGCTACCTCACTCATACCAGCAATCCCAGCAGCCATCCCAGCAATTAATAAACTTTTCCACACTGCTCCATTTGCGCTGTAACCTGCATATGTAGCTGCACGCGGCGCTAATCCACCTACTGTAAGCTGGAAACCACCAAACCGTTTCTCCATATAAATCCAAACAAAAATTGTGAAAAATATTGGAATTATTAATGAGTAATTTAAACGAAATCCAAAAATAATGGGTGGAAATAATGCGGCATCCTGAAACATAACTGTTTGTGGAAAATTAAAACCCATAGGGTCCTTCCATGGGCCCAAAAGGAAGAAATAAAGGATTTGCAACGCTATCGAAGACAGCATCAAAGTAACCAAAATTTCATTAGCATTATAGCGTGTCTTCAAAAACGCAGCAATCCCAGCCCAAAACATGCCGCCAAATGCACCCAATAAAATCATAGCAGGAAGAAGAAATACCGACTCACTATCTGTAAAATATACGGGAATTGACGAGGCAAGTATTGCGCCCATGATCATTTGACCCTCGCCTCCTATGTTCCAAACTTTTGCTCTAAAACCGATAGCCAACGCCTGAGCAATAAAGAGTAATGGACCAAATTTTAGTAAAACTTCTGATAGGGCATAAGTTGATTCAAACGGTTCTATAAAAAAAGCAAAAAAGGTCGTTTGCAGAGATTTCCCCTGAATTATAAGCATAATACTACTGAGAAGAATCGTTATAGCTATGGCAATAAATGGCGTAGCAAATATTAAAGGTTTTGAAGGAGTATCTCTCCGTTCAAACTGCAGTTGCATTGCTAGCACCCTCTCGTTCTTCTCCGATCATGTACTCTCCGATTTCATCAGGACAAACTTCGCTCGTTTTTATGGAGGTTGATATACGTCCACTCCTTAAAACATACATACGATCTGTTATTTCAAATAGTTCTTCTAATTCTTCTGAAATAATTAAAATGCCGACTCCGTTATCACGTAAACTTATTAACTTTTGTCTAATTTCGTTAGCAGAACCAACATCTACACCCCAAGTAGGTTGGGCCAGAAATAATAGTTTTGGCTCCAGAAGTAATTCACGTCCCACTAAAAATTTTTGCAAGTTTCCACCTGATAATGAGTTAGCCGTCGCACCATTACCAGATGACTTCACAGAAAATTCAGTAATGCATTTGTCTGTAAATTTGGCAACAACATCCTCTTGTATAAATCCATTTTTGAGCATCCCTTTCTTGAAGGCTGTAAGAAGAGCATTTTGTGACAATGTCATCGATGGCACAGCTCCGCGCCCTAGTCGTTCTTCGGGAACAAAAGAAAAACCAAGATCTCGTCGCTCTATGACACCCTTTCGAATGACCGACTGACCAAACATTTCAATGGTAGAAGATTTTAAGTCACCTTTTATATCCTCTCCAGAAATGATCCGCCCAAGTTCCTGTTGGCCATTTCCGGATACGCCAGCGATACCTACAATTTCTCCACCAAATACTGCTAAACTTAGGTCCTTTAGATCTGCTCCGAATGGATCTGGGTTTTTGACATTTAAATTAGTTATATTTAAGATTGCATTTTTGGACTTATGGTCACTTTCTCGCCGTTCAATTTTTGGAATGCTTCGGCCAATCATAAGTGTTGCTAGTTCTTGTGCGCTAGTTTCATTGGGATCAACTTTACCTGTTACCCTGCCATCTCTTAAAATTGTAGCGACATCACATAGCTCACGAATTTCTTCCAATTTATGAGAAATATAGAGTATTGCAACTCCATCTTTTTGTAGTTTTCTCAAAGCATCAAAAAGAGCATAAACGTGTTGTGGGGGCAAAACGGAAGTTGGCTCATCCAGAATTAAGAGCTTTAAATCCTGCATTAAACAGCGAATAATTTCTACGCGTTGACGTTGCCCGACCGACAATGAATTAACCATTGCAGTTGGATCTATTTCCAACTGATAGTCTGCTCCAATCATACGAATACGGTCAATTAAATCTTTTTGAGGGCCTTTTATTGTCAGAGCAATATTCTCTACTACTGATAATGTTTCAAATAGAGAAAAGTGTTGGAAAACCATTCCTATACCCAAGTCTCGAGCTACGGCAGTATTCCAATAATCAATCTTTTTATCTTTCCACAAAATCTGCCCATCATCAGGCTGTATTACACCGTAAGCAAGTTTCATCAAGGTTGATTTGCCCGCGCCATTTTCACCCAGTACTGCATGAATAGAACCTGGGAAAACTTTCAAATCAATAGAGTCGTTGGCAACTAATGAACCATAAATCTTTGTCAGCTTACTCAAAGTAAGCAAAGGTTGCTGAACGATATTCATTTCTTTTTTGAACCTTGATTTATAACCTTCTTGCCCCAGCTAAAACTTACTAGGGCAAGAAAATAATTTTATTTTGGCAACGGAGTATTCACACCTTGAACGTGCCAATTAATTCCTAGGATTCCACCATCATCTAGACGTTCACCGACAGCGACCATTTGCTCACCATCTTGATTATGTATTGGACCATCATAAACATGTCGCGCACCCGATGAAATTTCGGCTTCGACAGTTTTAATTCTTTCTACCATTTCAGAACTGATATCCGAGCTCCACTCCTCAGTTACAACCACACCGGCATCAACACCGAGCCATTCATTACGACCTTCGAAGTTTCCATTTAAGTGCGCATCAACTGAAGCAGAAAAGAAAGGTCCCCAATCGGTTTTCACAACCCCAAGGTATTTTGTGGGTGCATATTCACTCATTGAACTATTCAAATTGAATACATAAACACCTGCTTCTTCACCTACAGCAACAACAGACGGCGTGTCTTGAGCATTCGAAAACAAAACATCTGCACCATTTGCAATTAGCGCTTTTGCTGAAGCCTGAGCTTTTGCTGGATCGAACCAAGAATTGAGCCATATGACGTCAATAGTAATCTCAGGATCAACTGCTCGTGCACCAAGCGCAAAACCATTGATGGAGGAGATCAACTCTGGAATCGCGTACGCTCCAACAACACCAAGTTTTTTGGTTTTAGTCAGATCAGCAGCAGCCATACCCATAAGATACAATCCCTCATAATACTTAGCAGTGAATGGTGAAAAGTTGTCACCTACTTTGTATCCTGACGCATGAATAAAAGACATATCAGGGTTACGTTTGGCTAATTTCAAACCACTATTCATGTAGCCAAAAGAACCAAGGAGTAAAAATTTGTTACCATCACCAACCATTTTGTTCATAATTCGATCGGCATCTGGGCCCTCTTGAATATTTTCAACAATATTTAACTTAACATCATCACCATATTTCTCCTTAACTCCATTAAAGCCTTCTACCAGAGCGTGAGACCATCCCACATCTGCGATTGGAGATGGTAGCAACACTCCAATATCTAGAGTTTCAGAATTAGCAGACGAGCCCAACGAAGCCGTGGACAGTACCACGGCAAAAGCTGTTTTCTTTATGGCGCAAAACGATAATTTCATTTTCATTTCTCCTTCTTGTGATTAGTAGTTGTATATAATGCGATTTACATGAGTGGTTGCCTCAGTCATGAGCTTTTTCTCGTCCAATCCTAGAAACTCTCCATTCTGCCAGACAATTGTTCCATTTATCATTGTTATGTCAACATAAGCTCCAATTCCCATTTTGGTGATTAAACTTTCAGGGTCGTGCTTTGCTCCAACATATTCTAATTTATCAGTGTTTATAGCAAAAAGATCTGCGCCCATGCCCACCTTTAGCATACCGATATCCTTTCGACCCAAACAATCAGCACCTCCACTTGTGGCGTAATTCAAAAATTCCTTCGGTTTGGGCACCGGATGCTTATGTGTTCCTGCAACTAGCGCCTGCAACATATAAGCGCTGTGAATACAATGCATCAAATTTGAGTTATCGTTCGAAGCAGCGCCGTCCACTCCCAGGCTTAATCTTATATTTTTCGATGCCATTTCAGCTATGGGTGTTACTTCGGCACCAACAAGATAAACAGGCTCAGGGCAATGGGATACGCCTGTTCGACTTTTCGCTAGCTTACTAAGCTCTGCGCTATTTAATTCCCAGCAATGTGCAAACCAAACATCGCTCCCCAAAAAATTGATCTCATCGCACCAATCTACTGTTCGCATTCCAGTGCGTTGATGCATTACATCGCTTTCACCCTCACCAACATGAGTGTGCAATAATACATTTTTATCGCGCGCCAAGAGTGCAGATTGCACAAATGTCTCCAAATAAGAATTGACCGGCTGACAAGGCGCTATAACGACCTTACGCATAGAAAGCATTTCTGGTTCATGATATGTGTCAATCAGGCGTTCACAGTCACTTATAAACTCATCTGTAGTCTCAAGCATTTCATCAGGAATTGTGCTGCCCTCAGATTTTGGCAAGGTATTCCCACCACGTCCCGCGTGGAAGCGCATACCAAGTAGCTTGGCAGCATCAAATTGCCGGTCAACTAATCGTTTGCCAGCATGATGCGGATAGTTGTATTGGTGATCAAATGCCGTCGTACAGCCGTGCTTTATGAGTTCGGCCATGGCGACAATAGAAGAATGATAAAAGCAGTCTTCATCCAGTCTGGAAAAAATAGGATAAATTAGATCTAGCCATTCTATTACCGAATACTTTGTCCAATCAAGGTACGCGTTGTTCCGAACAAAACATTGAAAAAAATGATGGTGAGTGTTGATCAATCCTGGATAAACGAAATAACCAGACGCATCAATTACTTCAATGTCAGACGGCAGTAGTTCAGTTGAAATATTTGGGGAAATTGTCTCGATTATATTGTTATTGGTCATTAGATCACAATTTCGATGAATGGTCCCATCAAAATCACAAGTTACAATTGCATCACAAGATTTGAGTAATTTATAGCTCATCCAACTTTTCCTGTGGCAGGTCTGTTTCCAGCAAAGTCAGTTTCATCGGCTTTCAAATCATGCATAGGATATATACCTGGCATTGGAATAAAGCCGTCAAGAGACTTAATTGAATATAGCCAGCTTTGAATGGCTGGATAACCATCATGCTCCAGCCCTAAATTTGCTCCCACATCAGGGCTTAAGGCGACGTATGGAAAGCAGGCAATATCAGCAATTGTAGGCTTATCACTAACGAGAAACTTTTTGTCGTCAAAAGATTGCTCGGTTAAATGAGACTCTATCTGCCTTAATGCTCGCCGAGCGCCCTCGATTGCTTTATCCAAATCTACTGGTGTCTGAAATAAAGCATTGAGCCTTGCCCTACCAACCGTCTTAGATAGTTGACTAGAGAAATCCATCCATTGCAAAATTAATGCATTCAAATCTGCGCCTCGTTTAGCGGGCCACCAATTTTCAAAACTATCAAACTTTTGTGCCATCCAGAAAAGCATGGCAGATGTTTCGCTCAAAATCATATCACCAGACTTCAAAATTGGCAAAGTGCCAGCGCGCGATAATTGCAGCATTTTATATGATTTATGTTCTGCTGCTGGATAAAATTCGACTGCTATACGCTCATATTCTACATCCAAAATGCTGGCAAAAAGGCGGATTTTGTAACAGTTACCTGACATAGCGTAGTCATAGAGTGTAAAATTCATTGCGCTGCCACCCAAGCATCGTCGGTAGAGCTGACCATTGCGCCATAGATCGCACCATGTTTTTTTAACCAACGTCGGTAGGCGACCGAAGTTAAATCTGCACGTGTTGGTATCTCCATTTTTGGATCAAGAGGCAATTTTATAGGTATTTGGTTTTCTAAGACTGAACGATCCTGTAAAAAAATTAATTGCTGAAATTCAATCATTTCTGCCATGGTACTTTGATCATCATAAAGTGCCATCCAAGGCCAGACGTCACATGTTTCTTCGTCAAGAGGCTGGACAAAAATTGCAATTACATCTTGCACATCATCTCGATTGGGGCACGTTTTGTAAAGCAGTGCATTCATTGGCGATGGAACTCTGTATACATAGTCTGTGACAATTCCATCACTAGCGGATTTTGCTGCCTGCGGTTGGTAGAATTTGACTTTAGTGGCAATGACTTCATCTTTTGTTTCGTCAATATTTACTGAATAAGGCTCAACCTCTGTATGCGGTTCTGCTCCCAAAATATCTGTATGAACGAACGGAAAATGCGCAACATCTAAAAAGTTCTCAACGGCGCGAAGTGGAGAGCATCTCACTCTAACAGACCCACAAGGCACAAAACGTCGTTCATGATCGCCCGCCTCCGGGACATCGAATAAAGGCTTTGGCATTTTCGATGGACTGGTCCATATATGTCCATAAGCACTCTTAGTATTCCATGGCTTTTTCTGATGAAAAACAGAAATTAAACCGCTCTGTTCAGTCTTAAGCTCTATGTCCATGCCCAGAAGTCGTGTCTTTCGAGTTTCTGACCGTTGTAGATCACCCAGCATTCCAATTGGGTACCAATATTGCATGGCCTGCTCTATCGCATTCATGCCGCTAATACCTTATACTTTGCTTCAGATACATACCTCAGATGCTCTAAAAGTCGAGACATATCCTTTCTTTGCTCCGACGATACGTTATCATTAGAAAGAGCATGTATCGCACACTTTTGAGATGGTAATTTATGTAAGAATAGATGCATGTATAAACCTTGCCCCAAGATTTCGATAATCCATTTCCCAAAACCCTGTTTTTTTATTTTTAAATTTAAAAGACCTTTTTTTGCAGAATGGTATTCAAATTCGGGTATCTCTGCTTCGACCATTTCAAGTGGACATCTAAATTCTAAAGATCTAACTGATAATAAATTATTGGGGATAATTGGCTCATCTTTCTTGTTGTCAATGTTGACCCAAATTATGCCACCCTTGTCAAATGAGCGGAAGGCCATCGTTTTAATTGTACCCGGTGGGTCTAGGTCAGGATGAGCGGGTATGTAGCGACATGCTGTATCTTTTCCATAGTGCCAGCCATGATATACACAGGCTAATGCTTCTCCGCGTACAAACCCGTGGGAAAGCCTCATACCGCGGTGAGGACAACGATTCAACCAACACGATAATTGGCCTGAAACACTGCGCCAAATCACTAAATCATGATTTTCCACAAACGAGCGCATCACGCGTCCATCGGGAAGGTTTTTCGTTAAACCAACTGCAAAGCTAACCATTTAATGTGCCTGTCAAGATTCGGTTCAAAATGTCGATTAGCATAACTACTATGGCTAATCTTCTTTCGCTAACCGTATAAATGAGGCACAGTTTTAATCGCCTGTCCAGAGCATTCTGGATAAAATAATTGATGTGTAAATATTCTGAATATTTATTAGGCTCGTTTACTTCAATTCTCGAAGAATACCACTAAATTATCTCAATATTTTCTACGATTGAATTTATAGGACCAAGGCTACACGCTATTTCTAGCGCTTCAACCAGGATCGGATTGCCTGACACTAAACATTGTATCTCAGTCAAACTCGAAAGCCGAATTTGAACATCAAGGCCCAAAACCCTAGCACGATGCAATATCCAATCTTGAAAAATCGCTTCTTCAAACAAACCAGTTATTTTTAATTTCAGGCTTATCTTTTCGAAACTATTCATTTTTAAAACAATTAAACTGTGTAAGTATTTTGCTCAATATCTATTTTCCTTACATCGTTAATTGCTGAGTTTCGCACCAAAAAGTCTGCTGCTACGCCAATAGCGATCTGGTGAGGATGCTTGCCAAATTCTGGCCTTCCTATTGGACAGGTTATTTGTCTTATTTGAGAATCATAGTGACCCAATTCCTTTAATCGGCCACAAAACCGCAACCATTTTGTTTTTGACCCAATCAATCCTGCCCAACTGAACTTAACTGACAAAAGTGCATGACAAAGTTCAAAGTCAAGTGCATGTGAATATGTTAGTATGAGGTGCTCAGCATCTGGGCTGGCATATTTGACCAAGTTGACGGGTTTGGTGGACATTAGAACGTCAACATCTTCGGGCACATCTCTGGGAAAGCGCTCATGTGAGGTATCAATCCAAGTAATGTGTAGGTTTGGCAAATTCTGAAACGTTTCAACAAGTGCGCGACCAACATGCCCTGCTCCCCATATCCATAAATCAAGATTAGGATTTATAACGGGTTCCACCATCCAATCGTCAATAAGCTGCGCCTCTAAAAACAATCCCTGATTTCTTGCGGATGCAATCAAGCGGGAGACTGATAATGGCACTTGACCCAAATTATTCTCCCCAATCCGCCGCACAATTAAACCCGATTGGACAAGCGGTATATTATCACGCGTATAAATCTCCGTGACAAGTTTCACAAATCCACCACAACATTGCCCAAGTTCAGGGCCAAGAGGGTGTGACGATATCCAACTTTTTGCTTTACTTAAGGCTTGCCTAGCTGCGTTAACGGCATGAAATTCAAGTGCTCCACCGCCAATCGTCCCACTTTGACCACTTGACCAGACCAACATTGATGTCCCTTCATCACGTGGAACTGACCCTTTAACTTCGCCAATAACTATCCTTGCGACAGATCCATATGTTGCAACACAGTTTTTAAGTTGTTCAAGATTAATCCCCATGTTTGACCCTGTCACAGGCCCAGAAAAGCCTTTCATGCGTTGCTGGAGTGTTGAGTTCTGGGTAATTTTTACCACAAAACGAGGCCGCATGGCTTAAGGCCAAAAATGCAGAAAACCCCAGCATAAAGGGCGGCTCTCCAACCGCTTTAGATCGATAGATTGTCTCCTCTGAGTTTTCATTATCCCATAGGGCAACATTAAATATATCTGGCCTATCCGAAAAAGCTGGGATTTTGTAAGTCGACGGCGCATGTGTCATCAATTTGCCAGCATTGTCCCAGACAAGCTCTTCTGTTGTTAGCCAACCAACACCCTGAACATAGGCTCCCTCAACTTGCCCTACATCGATAGCTGAGTTGAGGCTCGCGCCTGCGTCATGCAAAAGATCTGTTCGCAAAAGCCTATTTTCTCCTGTAAGCGTATCGATCACAACTTCGCTAACTGAAACACCATGAGCAAAATAGAAAAAGGGTCTACCGTGACCTTTGATGCGGTCCCAAAAAATATCTGGCGTTTTGTAGAAGCCTGTAGCTGAGAGGCTAACACGATTTTGATAACAAAGTTGAACTGCGTCAGGGAAAGAAATTTCATGCTTTCCAATTTGGACTAAACCACCCTCAAATCGGACACTTGTAATTTTTTCCTGATAATATTCTGCGAGAAACCCTGACATACGATCACAGATTGTTTCGCATGCAATTTTTACAGCCATCCCATTCAGATCACTTCCAGAGCTAGCCGCAGTTGCGGATGTGTTTGGAACCTTATCAGTATCAGTTGCTGTGATCTTTACCGATGCTAGATTAATCCCGAAGGATTTTGCAGCAACTTGAGCTATTTTTTGAAACAGGCCTTGCCCCATTTCCGTGCCACCATGATTTAATCGTACAGTTCCGTCTTGATAGAGATTTACCAAAGCTCCTGCCTGATTAAGATGGGTCAATGTGAAAGAGATGCCAAATTTTACCGGCGTCAATGCAATGCCCCGCTTTAAAATCGAATTATTCAAGTTCCAAGCTTCGATGTCTTTACGTCGTTTGTAATAATCACTAGTTTTAACAATCTCATCAGTCATTGCATTTAAGACAAAATCCTTCACTTTCATACCGTAAGGTGTGGTCTGCATATCCTTGAAGTTTGGTTTTAAGTCCTTTGCATCTGTATAATAATTTCTTTGACGTACTATCAACGGATCTAGGGTGAGGTCATGAGCGATGTGATCAATTACACGCTCCATCCCGAGCATCCCTTGAGGGCCTCCAAAACCTCGAAAGGCTGTAGCACTTTGGATGTTAGTCCGAAGCCTGTGGCTTTCGATGCGACAATGAGCCAGATTGTAAGCATTATCAGCATGCAGCATCGCTCGATCAGAGACAGGAATCGACAAATCTTGTGACCAGCCGCAGCGAACATAATGAATAAAACTCAACCCATTTATTTTTCCAGTTTCGTCAAATCCAACTTCGTACTCAATTTTAAATTCATGCCGTTTGCCCGTGATAATGAAATCATCATCGCGGTCATACCTCATTTTGCAAGGCCTACCCGTCATTATTGCGGCCACAGCGCAGGCTATGGCAAGTCCGTTTGCCTGGCTTTCCTTACCGCCAAAGCCACCTCCCATACGTCGCACTTCTACACGAACTTGGTGCATTCCAAATCCAAGCGCATCAGCCACTTTATGCTGAACTTCGGATGGATGTTGGGTTGAGCTGTGGACGGTTATTTCCTCATCTTCAGACGGAATCGCAAGGGCGGCCTGTCCTTCAAGATAAAAATGCTCCTGCCCGCCGGTTATCAACACACCGGAAAGCTTACGGTCCGATACACTAATCGCCGTCTCAGCATCACCCTTTTGATAGATACGCGGCCCTTCTTCAAATCTGCTTTCTGCATCCAGAGCCTCTTGGATCGTGAGGACCGGAGGATACGTTTCATACTCTAATTTACCCTTTTGGGCTGCTTTTCGTGCTGCAAGATGTGAATTGGCCATCACCAAAAAGACAGGCTGGCCTACATAGTAGACATCAGTCTCCGCTAAGAGCGGTTCGTCTTTTGCTCCAGGAGATGTATCATTTTCATAGGGTAAGTCGTTCGCCGTCAAAACACCAAAAACCCCAGTGGAATTCAAAACTTCGGATAAATCCATCTTGACAATACGCCCACGTGCTACCTTAGACAAACCAAAGGCAAGATGCAGAGCATTCTCTGGCAAAGGCTGATCGTCGACATATCGCGCCCGCCCAGTTACATGTAAACTAGCAGCCTCATGGGGAAGTGGAGACCCTATCGTCATGCCGAAACCTCAAGAACGTTGCACGTTTCTCCAAGACTTTCCCGATAGTATCGCCAAAGTAGGTTCTGCGCCGTCTTTAGTCGATAAGCGGAAGATGCACGTATATCGCTTAGAGGGGTGAAATCCTTATCCCATAAGTTTTCACAACTTTGGATCGTTGCCAGGCTCCAGTCACGACCAATCAACGCCTCTTCAATATGTGTTGCGCGCTTGGGAGTTGCCGCCATGCCGCCGAATGCAACCCGCGCTTTAACTATTCGGTCCTCTTGCACCAATATGTTAAAGCAACCACAGACGGCTGAAATATCTTGATCGAAGCGTTTCGAAATCTTATAACAGCACAGATTTTCAAAATCTTTTGGAACGAAAATACTTTCCAGAAATTCGCCATCTCTGAGATCCTGTTTTCCATATTCGATAAAAAATGCCTCAAGTGGCAGTGTCCGCCGGCTTTCGCCGCATCTTAACTCAATTCTAGCACCGGCAGCAATCAGTGCAGGAGGATTGTCTCCAATGGGTGATCCATTAGCGATATTGCCTCCAATCGTGGCTGCATAGCGGATTTGTATCGATGCATATCGCCTTAAAAGCTCGCCATAAGAAGGCGATACAGAGGCTGCCCATAGCCGTAAATCTTCTATATTGACCATTGCTCCAATCTTATAGTCCACTTCCATTTCTTCAATCTTTGTCAAATCATTCGCTTGATTTAGGAAAGTAAATGGGCTGATATCGCGAAATTCCTTTGTCAACCAAAGGCCAATATCAGTTGCTCCTGCAATAAGCCGGGTTTTTGGCGATTTTACCAAAAGAGCTGCAATATCGTCAGAAGATTTTGGCTGTTCCAAAGATGGCAAAATAGCACATGAAACAAGCTTTTCTCGATCAAAGATCAGCCATTCGGGCAAAACAACCTGTTGAGCAACCTCAGCAGCCCGAATAATCGGTGCATATCCCGTGCAACGACAGAGGTTTCCCGCGAGAGCAACATCGTGATCTTTTTCATTATTCATTTGTGCGGCCACAAGCGACATGATAATGCCCGGCGTGCAAAACCCACATTGACTTCCATGGTTTTTGATAATTGCATCCTGTATAGGGTGTAGCTTTCCGTCGACTCCTACACCCTCAATGGTCCGCACCGCCTTTCCATGGACCTGACCGAGCAGCAAAATACAAGCATTAAGAGGCTTCACCGAATTTTCATCTATCACTATAACGGTGCAAGCCCCGCAATCACCCTCGTTGCAGCCTTCTTTTGTACCGCACAAGCCACGATCTTCACGAAGTAGGTCAAGAAGGGTCTCTTCTGGCCGCGCTTTTTCGAGCGTGATCGTCTCTCCATTCAGAAGAAACCGTATGTTCATGAAAAAAACCTACCGCGTTACCAGAAGCCCATTTTTGCATACCCTCGATGCGGCGTAGAAAACATGCAGGCCATCCATTTCTTAAGCTAACGTTCTCACCCCCCAAAAGGCAAGAAAAACTTTTTGGCTAAAAAATTTGCAATAATTTTTCAAAATTTTTATTCTGATCTATTCAAAAAGGCTACCCCAAAATTGGTTACTGAGGTATTTGTCAATTATGACTGAAAAATCTAGATTTATTCACCTGCGAGTGCACTCCGAATATTCCCTTTTGGAAGGTGCAGTAAAGATAAAATCCCTGCCTGCCTTATGTACTAAAATGGATATGCCAGCTGTTGCGGTTACCGATACCAATAACCTTTTTGCTGCGCTGGAATTTTCAGTTGGTGTCAGTGGTGCCGGGGTACAACCTATAATCGGTTGCCAGATCGACCTGCAATATAAAAAGCCAGACTCCTCAGGAAAAACCAGTCATACCGCAGCGCTGGTTTTGCTCGCTCAAAGCGAACGTGGCTACGAAAACCTAATGAAACTTAATAGCTGCCTTTATATTGATGCAAGCGGGCAGTTGCCCCAAATCACTGTAGATGACCTTCGCGCCTACTCAGCAGAACTCATATGTCTCAGCGGCGGCGCTGACGGGCCAGTCGGAAAGTTGATTCAAACATCCCAAATGCCCGCAGCTAAAGCGCTTATGACGCAGTTGTCAGATATATTCCCTAACTGTCTCTATGTAGAATTACAGCGCCACCCCACGGAGAACGGTCTACCAGATACCGAACGGCTGACAGAAGCAGGCTTTATCGAAATGGCCTATGAGATGGACTTGCCGCTTGTGGCAACAAATGATGTCTTTTTTAAAGAAAGTAGCATGTATGAAGCTCATGATGCTTTGATCTGTATTGCAGAAGGCGCTTATGTAGATCAGCAGGAACCGCGCCGACGCCTTACTTCACAGCATTATTTCAAAACTCAGCAGGAAATGATCACTCTGTTTGCTGACCTACCAGAGGCAATCGAAAATACAATTGAAATTGCCCAAAGGTGCGCGTTCAAGGCGTATTTGCGGGATCCAATCCTGCCAAAGTTTGCTGATGATGAAATCGAAGAACTGCGTCGGCAATCCCGACAGGGTCTCAAAGATCGTTTGGCCGTTATTCCGCTGTCTGCCGAGATCAAAGAGTATGAAAAACGACTCGAATTTGAACTTGGAATCATCGAAGATATGGGCTTTCCGGGTTATTTCTTGATAGTGGCAGACTTTATAAAGTGGTCTAAGAAAAATGCTATCCCGGTTGGTCCAGGACGGGGGTCAGGCGCTGGCAGCCTCGTTGCTTATGCATTGACAATTACCGACCTTGACCCGCTGCGCTACTCTTTATTGTTTGAGCGCTTCCTGAACCCAGACAGGGTGAGCATGCCAGATTTTGATATCGATTTCTGCATGGATCGGCGCGAAGAAGTCATCCAATATGTTCAAGAAAAATATGGGCGCGATAAGGTTGGCCAGATTATTACATTTGGTGCATTGCTGTCCAAGGCCGCCGTGCGCGATGTAGGACGTGTTTTGCAAATGCCTTATGGCCAAGTTGATCGTTTATCAAAAATGATTCCCGTTGAGGGGGTCAAGCCTGTCAGTATTGAAAAAGCTCTCGCAGATGAACCAAGGCTGCGCGAAGAGGCCAAAAATGAAGAAGTTGTTGCAAGACTTCTGAACTACGGACAACAAGTTGAGGGGCTCTTGCGAAATGCCTCAACCCATGCCGCAGGTGTAGTGATCGGAGATAGGCCTCTAGACGAGCTTGTTCCACTTTATCAAGATCCACGTTCAGATATGCCAGCGACTCAATTTAATATGAAGTGGGTTGAACAAGCTGGGCTGGTCAAATTCGATTTTCTTGGATTGAAAACATTGACTGTTATTCAAAATGCAGTTGACCTCATCCTCAAGTCTGATCGGCATTTGCACATAGCCGCGGATGGCACCCGACTTTATGACCCGCCCACAGGTGCTATAGATGATATCGCTGCAATTCCTTTGGATGATGAACTCTCCTTTAAGCTTTATGCCTCAGCCAAAACAGTTGCAGTTTTTCAAGTTGAATCTAGCGGAATGATGGATGCGCTCAAACGAATGAAACCAACCTGTATCGAAGATATCGTCGCACTCGTCGCGCTTTATCGTCCAGGACCGATGGAGAACATCCCGACCTACTGCGAGGTCAAGAATGGCCTGAAAGAACGCGAGTCTATTCACCCGTTGATCGATTACATATTAGAAGAAACTCAAGGTATTATCGTCTATCAGGAACAAGTGATGCAAATCGCGCAAGTCATGGCAAATTATACGCTTGGCGGTGCAGATCTATTACGTCGCGCCATGGGTAAAAAGATCAAAGAGGCGATGGATGCTGAACGGCCTAAATTTGAAAAAGGAGCTGCTGATAACGGCGTTGACAAGAAAAAAGCATCTGAAGTGTTCGACCTGTTGGAGAAATTCGCCAACTACGGTTTTAACAAATCTCACGCCGCCGCTTATGCTGTAGTAAGCTATCAAACGGCTTGGCTTAAAGCTAACCACCCTGTAGAATTTATGACCGGTGTTATGAATTGTGACATACATCTTACAGACAAACTGGCAGTCTATTTTGAAGAAGTCCGAAAGCGGCTTAATCTATCCTACGTTCCACCTTGCGTAAACCGTTCTGGGGCCATATTTGATGTGGTAGACGGCGCCTTGGTCTACGCTCTGGGGGCTCTAAAGAACGTTGGCGCCGAAGCGATGCGTCTTGTGTCGGATGCCCGCCGCGTTAAGGGAGCAGAAAAAAGTTTTGCGACATTGTTTGATTTTGCACGGCGGGTTGATCTAAAACGCGTCGGCAAGAGGCCTTTGGAAATGCTAGCAAGGTCAGGAGCATTCGATCAGCTTGATCCAAACCGAAGGCGCGTCTTTGAAAGCCTTGACGCTCTGGTCAACTATTCGGCCGCTATTCAGGAACAGAAAACCTCAAATCAGGTCTCTCTATTCGGTGAAGCGGGCGATGACCTACCCGCGCCCCGTCTGTCTGGTGCGACCGATTGGCTTCCCGCTGAACGTCTTTCAGAAGAATTTCGCGCTATTGGGTTTTATTTATCAGGTCATCCACTTGACGACTATATGGGCCCCTTGAAGCGCCAAGGCGTGGTAAAAATGGAAGAGCTATTGGAGAACGTTCGATCTGGGCCGAGTGTTGGTAAGCTCGCAGGAGTGGTTACGGGCAGACAAGAACGCAAATCCGCCAAAGGCAACCGCTTTGCATTTGTCCAACTAAGCGATGTCAGCGGCGCTTATGAGGTAACTTTATTTTCAGAGACACTCGAAAAGGCACGTGGTCATATTGAAAATGGTGCAAAAGTTGTAATCACAGTGGAAGCGAATTTAGAGGCAGATCAGCTGAAACTTTTAGCTCGATCTGTTACCCCAATTGATACAACGATTGCCAATGCAGGAACGTCCGGGCTGCGGCTTTTTGTGGAAAATTCTCAAGCAATTTCGTCAGTTGCCTCAGTTTTGCTACAATCAAAGAGCCAATCAAAGGAATCACAGAAAGGGCTCATTCAGTTTTGCTTCACGAACCATGAGATTGCCAGCGAAGTAACAGTCGATGCGGGCGAAGAATTTCCGGTAAACCCGCAGATCAAGGGTGCCCTTAAAAGTCTAGAAGGTGTTTTGCAGGTAGAAGACATTTAAAAATGCCATTCGTGCCTTGTCTTGGCCGATTGCTTTAATGAAAAATGGGCTCTGATGCGGTAATTCGTCCAACATAGCGTCTTTCCCTCATAATTTAATCTGCTACATCTTGAGAAAGAATATCGAGACCAGCCATGACTGATAAATTCAAGATAACGCTAGCACAGCTTAACCCCACAGTTGGAGATTTGAGTGGAAATGCAGATAAAGCCTATGCCGCATGGCTAATTGCAAAAGAGACGGGATCGGATCTAGTAGCTTTTCCAGAAATGTTTATCACTGGTTACAATGCGCAAGACTTGATTTCAAAACGGGCATTTCGACACGCTGCAATCGACAGACTGAAAGAACTAGCCAATCTTTGCGCAAATGGTCCAACGGTTGCAATCGGAGGACCATGGTCTGAGGGCACATCTGTTTTCAATGCCTATTTCCTTTTACAATCTGGAAAGATTCGCTCAGTCGTAGAAAAACATCATTTGCCCAATGAAGCCGTTTTTGACGAAGTGCGCATTTTTGACAGCGGTGAAATTGGCGGCCCCTATTCTGTAGGCAATACCCGAATAGGGAGCCCAATTTGCGAAGATGCCTGGCACGAAGATGTGGTGGAAACCCATACTGAAACCGGTGCTGAATTCCTGTTGATACCTAACGGCTCACCCTACCATCGTGGTAAACGAGATGAACGTCTAAATATAATGGTATCTCGCGTGATTGAAAGTGCTTTGCCACTTATCTATCTTAATATGGTTGGTGGGCAAGATGATCAGGTTTTTGATGGGGGTAGTTTCGTTTTAAACCCGGGTGGAGCACTTGCCGTCCAATTGCCCATGTTCGAGGAGGCCACTGTTCAAATTACGCTTAAACGCAGTAATAATGGATGGTTTGTATTAGAGGGTGAAAAGGCCAGGACTCCAGACCAACATCAAGCAGATTATCATGCAATGGTCCTTGGTCTAAGAGACTATTGCGCAAAGAGTGGCTTCAAAAAAGTTCTTTTGGGTCTCTCAGGCGGTATAGACAGTGCAATTGTCGCCGTTATAGCGGCAGATGCGCTTGGGTTTGAAAATGTACGTACCGTAATGTTGCCATCAGAATACACTTCAGACGGGTCTCTGAGCGATGCTGAAAGTTTAGCGCACAACCTTCGGTGCAAATACGAATATATTCCAATCACTGAAGGGCGCAAGGCCATCACAAATACTCTTAAACCACTCTTTCAAGGTTTCAAAGCCGATCTAACCGAAGAAAATGTTCAATCACGACTGCGCGGCCTGCTGTTAATGGCGTTATCAAACAAATTTGGTGAAATGCTTCTTACAACTGGCAACAAGTCCGAGGTGGCGGTTGGTTATGCGACAATTTATGGCGATATGGCAGGTGGCTATAACCCGATAAAGGATCTTTATAAAACCCGCGTCTTTGATATTTGTCGCTGGAGAAACACACATTATTTTGATTGGATGAAAGGGCCAAAAGGCGCTGTTATACCTGATACTATTATAGACAAGCCACCGAGCGCCGAACTACGACCCGATCAGAAAGATAGCGATAGTTTGCCTGATTATCCAATACTGGACGGTATTCTACAAATTCTTGTCGACCAAGATGGATCACTCCATGATTGCGAAGCCGCTGGTTATGAAAAAGCCGATGCGGAACAAATTGAGAGACTTTTGTATCTGAGCGAATACAAAAGGTTTCAATCTGCTCCGGGCACAAGACTTAGCCCACGAGCCTTTTGGCTTGATAGACGCTATCCAATCATAAACACTTGGCGCGAGGGTACTCATCGAAAGCCCCCTAAGATTACTTAATCAAAATATACTTGCCATCATTTTTTGTCTACTTTGGCTGAAAATAAATTCTCCATAACAAAAATACGAAATATTCAGATAATTTTGTATCCTGCCGCATTCATGACACTTAGTAATTTTAATTGACCTTTTTTGGCCATCTCTAATGGTGGGTTTGCCACTGGATCCTGTTCGGCCTCAACAACAAACCAACCTTCATATCCATAGCCAGCCAGACGGTTTACAATGGGGCCAAAATCAAGCGACCCATCACCAGGCACAGTAAACGCACCTTTAATTACAGCATCAAGAAAGCTATGTTTACCGCGATTCAACCCATTAATTATTTCCATACGCACGTCTTTAGCGTGGACATGGTTGATGCGACTGTGATGGTTATCTATTACTCTTAAAACATCACCACCGGCAAAGGCCATATGGCCCACATCAAACAACAATGGTAGTCCGATCCCAGAGTGCGCCATCAACAAATCCAGCTCTGCTTCAGTTTCAATCGGGGCAGCCATGTGATGATGATAGCTAAGTGGCATGCCTTGCTCAAAGCACCATTCAGCAAAAGCAGTAAGCTTGTGACCATAGTCTTTGATCTGCGCCTCATCCAGCTTAAGTTTGGTGGCTAGCGGTGCAATTTGATCTCCCTGAATTGTTCCAGAGGTTTCGCCATATACAATACAAGGGGCATTCATCGCTTTGAAAAGCGCTAATTGTTCAGCTACCCGGTCCTTTTCACGTTCGATATCACCAGTCAAAAGCTCACCAGAAAACCACCCTCCACAAACAGATATCCGATATTTGGCAATCACAGTACCCAGAACGCTAGCGTCCATCGGAAAACGCCGCCCTGTTTCCATCCCAGTATAGCCTGCCTCACTCGCTTGACGCAGGCATTCTTCTAACGAAACATCATCGCTTAACTCTTCGAGATCATCATTCCACCATGCAATCGGAGCAATACCAAGATGCGCTTTCATTTTATTAGACTCCAATACGCTGTTTGGCGCGAATCTCATCATGGTCTTTGCGCGCTGCATCTACGCTGTCGCGCTCTGAAACCTCCGGAACACCAACATCCCAAGAAGCGTCGCCAGGCGTCCATTGATATGCATCAGATGGAATAGTAAGCACAGTAGTTTTATCGTTTGCTTTGGCCCATTTCATCGCTTCGTCTAATTCATCCAATGTCTCAACACGGCGACCATGCGCCCCCATAGACTCAGCGTGTTTGGCAAAATCTACTGAAAAAGGCTCCTTCACACGGCTGTCTTTGATCAGATTATTAAAAGATTCTCCACCTTTGTAGTTTTGCAACCGGTTGATAATCGCATAGCCGCCGTTATCAGGGACGACGACAATAATTTTATGTCCACTTAGGACAGTGGAATATATATCAGAATTCATCATCATATATGTGCCATCCCCAACAATCACAATCGGAGTGCGGCTGTTGTCAGCCATAGCAGCGCCCCAACCCGCAGGGATTTCATAGCCCATGCAGGAAAAGCCGAATTCTGTATCGACTGTGTTGGGAGATTTGACACGCCAACACTTGTTAACCTCTCCAGGAGGGCCACCAGCGGCAGTGATCACCAAATCACGATCATCCACATTATCTTGGATCACTTTTATCACTTGCGCGTAAGAGGGCACCTCGGCATTGGTTGGTGCCTGATGCTCGTCTATCAATGTATTCCATTTAGCCATTTCCTCTCTGCCCTTTTCCATCCAAGAAACAGGCGCACGCCAATCTCCCAAACCGCTGTCAAATTCACGCATCGTTTCCAACGCATCCCCAACAACCGGAATAGCCCTATGCTTTACTGCATCCAAGCGCGCAGCGTTGATAGAAATAAACTGTGCATCTTGCTGAAAGCTTGTCCAAGAGCCGGTGGTAAAATCCTGCAAACGCGTACCGATGGCCAGTACAACATCAGCCTCTTCAGCAAGGGCATTAGCAGATGACGACCCAGTCACGCCAATGCCGCCCACATAGGCGGGGTGATCATGAATAACGGCACCTTTGCCCGCAATAGTTTCGCACATCGGAATACCACGCGCTTTTGCAAAATCAGCAACTAGGTCTTCCGCAACAGAATAACGTACGCCACCACCTGAAATAATCAGCGGTTTTTTGGCCGCCTTCAGCGCTTCGATAGCTTTGGCAAGCTGTTGCAGATCCGGACGCGGCCTCGGGATCGCGTGAACCATTGGCGTAAAAAAGGCCTTTGGATAGTCAAACGCAATCTCTTGCGTATCTTGACACAACCCAATGAAAGCAGGTCCACAATCCGCAGGGTCAAGCATAGATGCAATCGCTTGGGGAAAGGAAGAAATTATCTGTTCAGGATGCGTAATGCGATCCCAATAGCGCGTTACCGGTTTGAAACTTTCGTTCACCGTCATTGTCGGGTTGTTGAAATGCTCAACCTGTTGCAACACAGGATCAGGCCGACGGTTGGAAAACGTATCCCCCGAAATAAGCAGAAGTGGCAATCGATTTGAATGCGCCACACCAGCAGCCGTCACCATATTAGTCGCACCAGGACCAACAGATGACGTCGCCACCATAATTTGACGCCGGCGCTTTGCTTTGGCAAACCCAATTGCTGCTAGAGCCATAGATTGCTCATTCTGACCTCGCCATGTTGGCAGCATATCCTGTACAGCTTCTAGCGCTTCTGCAAGACAGGTGACATTACCATGACCAAATATACCAAAAACTCCAGCAAAAAGCTGTACGCGCTCACCATCGATTTCCGTAAACTGATTGCACAGATAGCGCACAACCGCTTGCGCCATCGTCAATCTCACAAAACCCTTTGCCATATCACACTCCACACCTTTTCTATTAATACACCATCGTTAACGAATTTTCTTAACAACCAAAGGAAGTACTTAATAACATCAACCTTATTCACGCTTTAATTTACCAAATTTGAACGAGTTTAGTTGCAATATAAACTACGTTCGTTATGAATTGAAAGCAGAGTTTGCAACCGGTTGCAAAAAAGATTGGCAGTAGAACATGATATCAAACGCTCTAAAAGAAAAATGGACAAATGGAGAATCCACATTGAACGGTTGGCTATCAATCGGAAATTCTTTTACCGCTGAAATTATGGCCGAGCAGGGCTATGACAGCCTAACCGTTGATATTCAGCACGGGTTTCTTGATTATAATGACGCAAAAGGCATGCTTCAGGCAATCCGCGCCAGTCATGTCACTCCAATGGTTCGGGTACCTTGGCTAGACCCAGGCATTATTATGAAGTCGCTAGATGCTGGTGCCTACGGCGTCATATGTCCAATGATCAACACACCAGAACAGGCCAGCGCTTTAGTTGATTCAATGCGCTATCCACCATACGGCAGCCGTAGTTTTGGCCCCACAAGGGCAAATATTTCCGCAGGAGTAAACTATGCAAGCGAGGCAAATCAAAATATGGTTTCTTTTGCAATGATTGAAACGGCAGAAGCCGTTGAAAATTTAAATGCCATCTGTGCCACAAAAGACCTAGATGGGATATATATCGGACCTGCTGATCTTACATTAGGCGTAACCAAAGGCCGTTTGCCCCCAAGCTTTGACCGCGAGGAACCGGAAATGATCGATGTAATTAAACAGATTCTAGCCGCTGCGAAATCGCATAACATCCGTGCGGGCATTCACTGTGGAACACCACAATATGCAGCCAAAGCAATTGGTTGGGGATTTGATTTAACCACTATATCGGGTGATGTGCGCTTATTAGCAGCCAGCGCCAGAGCAAGTGTTAATCAAACCCGCGAATTCGCTGGGTTAAACGTTAACAGTAGTGTTAGCAATGCAAAGAATGGGTACTAATGCCACATCTTGTAATTGCAGGTAAACTGCACCCTTCAGGTTTAAACTTATTGAATAAAGCCGATGCAATTACTTTTGATTACGTCCCCGATATTGATGAGACGTCATATCTAGAATTTCTACCCAAAGCGGACGGGCTCGTTATTCGAACACAGCGTTTGACAGCCCAGCATATCGCAACCGCACCAAATCTTAAGGTCGTTTCACGCCACGGTGTAGGATATGATGCAATTGATGAGTTTGCACTAAAGATGCGGAATATCCCACTGACTATTGTCGGAGATGTCAATTCACGCACCGTTGCCGAGCATACTATGATGCTGCTCCTCGCCGCTTCTAGATGCCTCGTGAAATCTGTTAACGCACTGCGTGAAGGAGATTGGGCACAACGCAATTCTTTTGAACCAAAAGAAGTCTTTGGAAAAACACTTCTGATTATCGGATATGGCCGGATCGGCCAGCATCTTTCGGCGCTGGCACAAGCCTTTGGAATTAAAGTCTTGGCCTATGATCCGTTTTTGAGCGACGGTGCATTTGACGGCGTGACACGCGTGGGATCTATTACCGAGGCTCTAGATAAAACTGATTTTGTTTCTTTACATATTCCAAAAACCGACGGTGTCATCATTGGCGCACCAGAACTTGACATGCTGCCACGTCATGCAGTGATTATAAATACAGCTCGCGGCGGAATAATAGACGAACCCGCTCTCATCGAGCGCTTAAAACAAAATAAGATTGGCGCAGTTGGGCTTGATGTCTTAGCCGATGAGCCACCTGACAGTGATAATCCTATGTTCCAATTCGACAACGTAATTATTACACCACATTCAGCCGGTTTGACCGAAGAATGTGCCGAAAGAATGGCATTAGTTTCCATCCAAAATATACTTGATTATTTCAATGGTAATCTTGAACCATCTTTGGTCGTCAACGGGATTTCATAAAGGGAAAATCATGAAAGTTGGTCTTATCGGTTCGGGATTCATGGGTCAGGCACATGTTTTTGGTTTTGCAACAGCCCAGCGCGTGTTTAATATGCCGATAACGTTTGAAATGACCACCATGGCGGACGCCAATCTAGCAATGGCCGAGAGAGCAAAAGAGGCTTTTGGATTCTCTAAGGCAACTGGAGATTGGCGTGACTTAATCAATGACCCAGATATTGATATCATCGACATAACTGCACCAAATGCCCTACACAAGGAAATGGCGCTAGCAGCTATCGCAGCAGGAAAACATGTCTATTGTGAAAAACCGCTCGCTGTTCTTGCCACTGATGCTTTAGAAATGGCCAAAGCCGCCGAAGCGGCAGGCGTAAAAACTCAAGTAGGCTTTAACTATTTGATGAACCCGATGCTCTCTCTTGCCCGCGAGATGATTGCAAGTGGAAAACTTGGCGAGATATATTCATACCGCGGCGTGCATGCTGAAGATTATATGGCTGACCCAAATGGACCTTTTACCTTTCGACACGATCCCGCCGGCGGCGGTGCGTTGGCAGACATTGGTAGCCACGCCCTTGCGACAGCAGAATATCTGCTGGGCCCAATCGTTCAAGTCATGGGACAAAGCAAAACGCTAATTCCAAGGCGCAGAGACAGATATGGTGATATGCGTGATGTGACGGTTGATGATGTGACGCATTGCTTTGCTGAATTTTCTAATGGCGCCACTGGCAGCGTTGAGGCCAACTGGTGCGCAACTGGAAGAACCATGCAGCATGATTTTGAGGTCTATGGATCAAAAGGATCATTATATTTCTCACAAGAACGCTTTAACGAACTTTATTATTTCAATGGATCAGACACCGCAGGGTTGCGTGGATTTCGCCGGATTGAAGCCGGGCCAGATCATCCACCATATGGCAATTTCTGCGTAGCACCAGGCCATCAAATTGGCTTTAACGATCTAAAGGCAATCGAAATTAACGGTTTTGCAAATGCGATTGCCGGCAACATCAGTGAGCCGTTCAATTTCCGGGCTGGTTGGCGCATTCAAAGTCTTGTTGAGGCAATACAGAAATCTTCTACAGAAAATATATGGGTAGATACAGAGGTCATGGCATGAGCAAGTTACATATAAAACCATCAAGTCAACGAGGTAAAGTGTTTGATGTAACTCCTAAATCAGCCAATTGGTCTTATGTCGGCTTTGGTCTTTATAAGTTGAACGCGGGCGAAAAAGTGTCTGAAAATACTCAATCCACCGAGGTAATTCTTGTCTTAATTGAGGGCAAGGTAAACCTTCAAGCTGGTACTCAGGACTTTGGCGAAATGGGTGAACGCATATCAGTGTTTGAAAAAACACCACCTTACGCTGTCTATGTGCCAAGCAAAACGGATTGGAGCGCAACAGCCACGACCGACTGCATCCTCGCAGTTTGCACCGCACCAGACACAGGCGCATACCCCATCACCAAGCTTGGACCTGAAGGAATAGAAACGTCAAAACGCGGCAAGGGAGCAAATACTCGCTACATCAACAACATCGCAATGGAAGATCGCGATGTTGCGAGCAGCCTTCTTGTTACAGAAGTCTTTACGCCAGCTGGCAACTGGTCATCCTATCCGTCACATCGTCATGATGTGGATGATTATCCCAACATTACATATCTGGAAGAGACTTATTATCATCGCTTGAACCCAGGACAAGGGTTTGGGTTTCAACGCGTTTACACAGAGGACTGCGACCTAGATGAAAGTATGGCAGTCAAAGATGGAGACGTTGTGCTTGTGCCAAAAGGGCATCATCCCTGTGCAACACCTTATGGCTATGAAATGTACTATCTCAACGTCATGGCAGGACCGCTTCGAAAGTGGTGTTTCATAAATGATCCAGATCATGGTTGGATCTATCAACGTGATTTAAAGGAAGGGTGACCCTTTTATGGAAATTGCGAATTTATCTGATTATAGCGACGGAAAACGTCGACTAAGACTTGGCTTAGTCGGAGGCGGTACTGGCTTAATAGGGGCAATTCATGCCAATGGGGCGCGTCTATCGAACCGGTGGGACGTGGTTGCCGGAGCTCTCTCATCAAATCCAGAAACTGCTAAATCTGCTGGTCAAAAATGGCATTTTGATCCAGATCGTTGCTATTTAGATTATGCACAAATGGCAAGTAAAGAAGCAGGGCGACCTGATGGCATCGACGCTGTTGCGATTGTGACACCTAACCACTTACACGCACCTGTGGCTATAGAGTTTATGAAACACGGCATTGATATAATTTGTGATAAACCCGTCACTTCACAGCTCGAGGAAGTAGCTGAATTGACCGCCGCACAAAAAAGATCAGGAGTTTTTTTTGGGGTCACCTATGCATATGCCAGCCATCCAATGGTTAGACAGGCAAGGGAAATGGTGCTTTCAGAAGATCTGGGAGATATTCGCCAAGTTCATGTAGAATACTTTCAAGACTGGGCAATTGATCTAACAGATGAAGAAGCCAATGCACCTTGGAGGCTTGATCGTGAAAAGTCAGGCCCAAGCTTTACTGTCGCAGATATCGGTACCCATGCCGAACATCTTACAAGCTTTGTTACAGGGCGCCAGATAGAATCCGTTCGGGCAGATTTTCTTGTCACAGGCTCCCCAAAACCACTTGAGGACACTGCGTTTATGCATATTCGGCTTACAGGAAGCATACCGGGAACATTAATGGTTAGCCAGTCAATGGCAGGAAGCCATTGCGGATTGCGGCTTCGTGTTAGCGGGACCAAAGCGACGATCGAGTGGTTACAGGAAAAACCAGAAATCATATCTTTTCGGAAAGTTGGCGAACCTGAGAAACTTCTGTCCCGCGGCCACGGTGCAGGAATATACCGCTCTGCCGAAAAGCTTGTGCGCATGCCGCGGGGCCATCCAGAAGCGCTAAGCGATGCATGGGCCAACCTGTATCAGGAATTTTGTATTTCAATTCAAGCAAGACGGGAAGGTGAACAAGTGCCAGAAGGATTAATCGAACCACCAACATTAGCGCACGGTCTACAAAGCATGAAATTTATTAATGCTGCTGTGAAGTCTTCTAAAGAAAACCAATGGGTTTATTTAGAAGACTGAAAAATGCACCAAAACTTATTCTTGAGAGAAATAAAAACGGGGCGACAGCCCCGCTATTGTCTAAATTCTTCAAGGTGGCTTCAGGAGCTCCAGCCAGAAACTGATTTTACTTCAAGGAAATCTTCAATTCCCCACCTACCACCTTCGCGGCCATTACCGGACTGCTTCATTCCGCCAAAGGGCGCTCCTGCTCCGCGAGATTGCCCGTTCATTTCAACCATCCCAGAACGTAAAGCGCGTGCAAGTCTGTTCGCTTTCTCACCATCCTGCGTCTGGACGTAGTTGGTCAATCCATAAACAGTATCGTTTGCCATGGCGATTGCTTCTTCCTCGGTGTCAAACGGAATGATTGATAGGACTGGCCCGAAAATTTCTTCGCGTGCAATTGTCATACCATGCTTCACGTCGGCAAAAACCGTTGGCTTAACATAAAACCCGCAGTCCATTCCCTCTGGACGACCTGTTCCACCTGCAACAACGCGTGCGCCTTCATCGATACCCTTTTGGATCAAGGCCTGAATTTTATTGAATTGAACTTCATTTACCACTGGTCCAATGTGTCGACCATTTTCAGAGGCCGCGCCAATCGAAACAACTTTCGCAGCAGCTGCTGCCGTTGCCACCGCCTGATCATAGATAGAGCGTTCGACAAGCATTCTTGTAGGTGCATTGCACGACTGACCAGTATTATTCATACAATGCAAGACACCACGCTTTATCGCTTTTTCATCTGCATCGGCAAAGACGATGTTCGCGCCCTTGCCACCTAATTCCAGATGAACTTTTTTGAGTGTATCAGCCGCATTTTTTGATATTGCAGTTCCAGCGCGCGTGGAGCCGGTAAAGCTTACCATATCTATGTCTTTGTGGCCCGACAGCTGTGTGCCAACGCCGGCACCGTCCCCGTTTACAAGATTAAATACACCGGGCGGAAAACCAGCTTCATCAATCATTTCGGCAAAAATCAATGCGTTAAGTGGGCTTTCTTCGGAAGGTTTTAAAACCATTGTACAGCCTGCAATTACTGCAGCTCCCACTTTTAGAGTCACTTGATTCATGGGCCAATTCCAAGGCGTAATCAATGCACAGACGCCAACGGGTTCATGAATAATCCGATCGTTTGGCGCATGATCGCCCAAGGGAGCGACAAAGCCCAACCCTTTTGCGGCTCTTACAAAGTTCTTTAGATGGCCAAGGCCTGCATTAACTTGCTGAGTTCGCGCCATATCAATAGGTGCGCCCATTTCAAGGCTCATAGCCTGCGCTAGGTCTTCAATCCGGGTTTCGTAAATCTTAACCAGCTTTTCAACCAAAGCCAAACGGTCCTCAAGGGGCGTAACCATCCAAGGAAGGAAAGCCGCCTTCGCAGCAGCAACAGCAGCCTCTGTATCACTTTGGCCGCCAAGTACAATTACCGCAACTGGTTCTTCTGTAGAGGGATTTACGACATTATAATCACGCCCATCAATCGAATTAACCCATCGACCATTTATATAGAACTGACGTTTTTCAATCATGTATACCTCTTTTCTTTATCTTAAATATCTGCATATCAACTACAGAAAAGCTTGTGCCAGTGAAATCCACTTTGTGTATTGGTTATTAAACCTCTAAAAGCAGGGAAAACAAGGGGTGAGAAAAACTTTGAGCGAAGCACCTCACTGCATTATACAATAAGTCAGCGGTTTAGAAAAAATGTTCTTATTGTAAATGCTTGCTCTCATAGATAGTATAAATCCATCAAACTAACAAAAAGATATAAGCCACTATCAATTACTTAGTCCTCAAGATACTTTAGTTTCTGACAGTTATCAGCCTACAAAATATCTACAGAGCCAGCTGATAGAGAGCGTGCCAATACAAATTGCACCCAATTCTAAATCTAGAAGAAATTTTTGCAAAAGGCAGTCTTAGTATTCATGCTAAAACATCAGAGCTTTTTAATTCTAGAATTGCGTTGGACCTGAAGCTGTCAGTAACGTCCCAACGTCGCCATTTTTTGAGTCAAAGCGGACTTGAGACAGTATTTCAAATCGGCAAAAATGGTTTCCATGGTCTTCATGAATATATCCCCGAATAGATGAACCGCGCCTAATGGGCGCGGTTCATCATCCAATTTAAAGACGAAAAAGATTAGGATGACTCTTCTTTGCCTTCTACTTTAATTTCCTCACCGGTAGCTTGATCAACCATTTTCATTGCCAGACGTACTTTTCCACGATCATCAAACCCAAGAAGTTTTACTTTGACATCTTGGCCTTCTTTAAGAACATCCGATGGATGATTTAGACGACGGTTTTCAATCTGACTGACATGCACCAAACCATCACGCTTTCCAAAGAAATTCACGAATGCCCCAAAATCAACAATCTTCACAACTTTACCATCGTAAATTTGGTTTACCTCAGGTTCAGCAACAATCGAGTAAATCATGTCGTAGGCTTTTTTGATCGACTCTCCATCAGGAGACGCAATCTTAATTACGCCGTCGTCGTTAATGTCTACTTTTGCGCCAGACGTTTCAACAATCTCGCGGATGACTTTACCGCCAGAACCGATTACTTCGCGAATTTTATCCGTTGGGACAGTCATTGTTTCTATGCGCGGTGCGTGGATACTAAATTCGCTAGCCTCGGTAAGGGCTTTCGACATTTCATTCAAAATATGCATCCGACCATCTTTTGCTTGAGCCAAGGCCTTTTTCATAATTTCAGGTGTGATACCTGCAATTTTGATATCCATTTGCAAAGATGTTATGCCATTTTCTGTTCCAGCTACTTTGAAATCCATATCACCGAGGTGGTCTTCATCTCCGAGAATATCTGTCAAAATGGCAAAATCACCACTGTCTTCCATGATTAGGCCCATTGCAACGCCTGCCACTGGAGACTTCAATGGAACGCCAGCATCCATCATGGACAGTGACCCACCACAGACTGAAGCCATAGAGGACGATCCATTTGATTCCGTAATTTCAGAAACAACTCTGACTGTGTAAGGAAAATCGGTTGGAGCAGGAAGCACTGCCTGCAGAGCACGCCAAGCCAGCTTACCATGGCCAACTTCGCGACGACCTGGAGGGCCAACACGACCAGCTTCTCCAACCGAATAGGGAGGAAAGTTATAATGAAGTAAAAAATTACTTCTCGAGTTGCTGTGCAAAGCATCTATAATTTGCTCGTCGTCACCCGTTCCAAGCGTCGTTATAACCAAAGCCTGAGTTTCACCTCTAGTAAACAAGGACGAACCATGCGTTCTTGGAAGCATGCCAGTTTCAGATACAATGGATCGCACCTCTGTTGTAGTGCGACCATCAATCCGTTTGCCGCCGTGAACAACATCACCGCGCAAAATTCCGGCTTCTAGCTTTTTCATAGCAGAACTTAAATTTGTATCCGCAAGTTGCTCTTCGCTCAGACTATCCTTGATTTTAGTGCGCGCCGCTGACACTGCTGTGGTGCGCTCTTGCTTGTCTGCAACTGCAAATGCCGCGCGCATATCTGCTTCGCCTGCAGTGGATACAACTTTATAAAGGTCTGAATAATCAGGTGCATCATAAATAAAAGGTTCTTTTGCTGCATCTTCTGCCAAATCAATTATGAGATCAATTACTGGCTGAATTTGTTGATGTGCAAATGTAACAGCATTCAACATCTCTTCTTCACTTAATTCATAAGCTTCAGATTCAACCATCATCACGGCGTCTTTTGTACCCGCCACAACGAGGTCAAGTCTTTGCTCGGGATCAAGACGCAAGTTATCCATTTCGTCCACGCTTGGATTAAGGACATATTCTCCATTCGAGAAGCCAACACGGCAGCCAGCGATCGGTCCCATGAATGGTACGCCAGAAATTGTCAGAGCAGCCGAAGCAGCAATCATGGCAACGACGTCGGGGTCATTTACGAGATCATGGCTTAAAACCGTGCACATCACCAAAACTTCGTGCTTGAAGCCATCCACAAAAAGAGGGCGAATTGGCCGGTCTATCAAGCGTGCTGTTAGTGTTTCTTTCTCAGAAGGACGAGCTTCGCGTTTAAAAAATCCACCAGGGATTTTTCCTGCTGCGTAATATTTTTCTTGGTAGTGAACAGTTAAAGGGAAAAACCCTTGTCCGAGTTTTTCCTCTTTGGCAAACGTAACGTTCGCCATGACTGTGGTTTCCCCCAAAGTCGCTATGACCGATCCATCGGCCTGGCGAGCTACTTTTCCCGTTTCTAAAGTAAGGGTGTCTTCACCCCATTGCATTGATTTCTTCATTACATCAAACATCTAAGTTTCCTAATTC